>JANMGI010000673.1:0-4615 GCA_031374565.1 Paracoccaceae bacterium
GACCTTGCCGCCGGGAAAGGCGATCTGGCCGGGGTGGTGCTTGAGGTGCGACGACCGCTTGGTCAGGATAAGGCTTGCGCCTTCCGGGCGCAGCCAGACCGGGACCAGCACCCCCGCCGGGCGCAGAGGCTTGTCGGCGGAGGGGCGGATACCGGGGTTGAGATCGAAATCCGAGGACGGCCCGGCGGGGCGGGACAGCGCCGCGCGCAGGGTCGCCTCGGTGTTGGTCATTCCGGCTTGATCGCCTCAAACCCCAGAGTTTTCGGGTCCATCTCATAGTGCGCGCCGCAGAACTGGCAGTCTGCGGTGACGATCCCGTCCTTTGTGGTCATCTTCGAGATGTCCTTCTGGCTGTAGATCGACATGGTGTTGCGGACCTTTTCCTCGTTGCAGGTGCAGCCGAAGCGCACGGGTTGCGCATCGAAGACACGGGGGCCTTCTTCGTGGAAAAGCCGGACCAGAAGGTCGGTCGGCGGAAGCGAGGGACCGATCATTTCAAGCTCCTCCACGGTGTCGAGGAGGAAATTCGCGCGGTTCCAGTCTTCGGACTCCACCCCGGCAAGGATATCGGCATGGGTCAGAAGCCCGCCATCACCGCTGCCCTGATCAGCGGCGACACCGCCCACGGCGGGCATGTGTTGCAGCATGATGCCGCCCGCGCGCCAGTGCATCGGGCGACCGGGTTCCGTGCTTTCGCCGTAAGCGAGGGCAAAGCGTGTGGGGATCTGTTCGGACTGGGCGAAGTAGGTTTCGGCGCAATCAGACAGGCTTTTCCCGGCAATCGGAGTGAAGCCCTGATACGGGACCATGCCTTCGCCCTGGTCGATCATGACGGCGAAATACCCCTCACCGATCTGGGAGAAGGGGTCGGCCTTCAGGTCCAGACGGTCGGCATCGTAGCTGGCGTAAGCGCGGACGCGGGCGGGTTCGCCGTCTTCCGTCGGGCCGTAGTAATCGGTGGCGATCAGGCGGGCAGGCCCCTTGCCACGCACCTGAAGCGAAAGTTTCCAGCGCAGCTTGACGGCCTGACCGATCAGAGCTGTCAGGACTGCGGCCTCGGCCACCAGCGCCTCGATCACCGGGGGGTAGGCGTGTTGCTTCAGCACCTGGTCCAGCACCCCGTCCAGCCGCGCGACGCGGCCACGGATGCCCGAGGCGTCAAGTTGAAACGGCAGGACGGTATCGTCCCAGGCGATTTGCGAACCGATGGTCATAGGGGATTTCCTGAAACTGCCAGACTTGGCATACCGCGCCTATATAGGCAGAGCAACGCCTGGTCCAAGGGGGTATGGATGATCCGACGCTATGGCGAGCCGGTGAAGGCCGGGCAGCGGTATGTGCGCAGGCCGGGGGTCTACGCGATCCTGCTGGATGGGGACCACATCCTGGCGACGCATCAGGCTGCCCCGGTGCCAGAGTTCCAGCTGCCGGGCGGGGGGATCGACAAGGGCGAGCAGCCGATCCCGGCCCTGCACCGGGAGGTGTATGAGGAAACCGGCTGGAAGATCGAGGTACGGCATCAGCTCGGGCTGTTCCGGCGGTTCACCTATATGCCGGAGTACGACATGTGGGCGGAAAAGATCTGCACCATCTATCTTGCCCGCCCGGTCCTGCGGCTGGGGCCGCCATCCGAGGCCGGACATACGGCGGTCTGGCTACCACTCGAACAGGCGCGGACCCGGCTGGGAAACCCCGGGGACCGGGCGATGCTGGCCCGCTTCCTGCGGTAGAAGGTCAAGGACGATCCCGGACACGTCGTCGGGAAACGAATCGGTTCCGGCGGCGTGGGTCAGGTCCCATACCATCGCCTCCAGAAGGTCAGAGCCTGACAGGTGCGCCGACTTGGTCAGGCTTTCGGTCAACCCCTCTTCGCCAAAGTCCTGGCCCGAGGGCAGCGGGCATTCGGTGAAACCGTCAGACATCAGCACCAGCCGGTCACCGGGGGCGATGAAGAGGTGGGTTTCTTCAAACTCAGCCTCGGCGACAAGGCCGATGGGCAAGCCACCCTGTCCCAACTTCTGCACCCGGCCATCGGCGCGGATCAGCATGGGATGCGGATGCCCGGCCTGCACCAGATCCAGCCGTCCGGTTCGACGGTCGATCACGGCAAAGGCCATGGTAAAATATTGCTCTGCCTGGATTTCTTCCAGCATCAGCCGGTTGAAGCGTTCCATCACCGCGGCGGGCGGTAGAAGGATATGGTCGCCGTCGGTCCCGGTCTGAAAGGCCAGGTTCTGTTCGGGCGAGGACCCGGTCAGAAACCCGGCAAGCCGCGCCGTCATCATCGCCGAGGCGACGCCATGGCCGGACACGTCGATGGAATAGACCACGACCCGGTCATCGTCGACCCGGAAGCTGCCGACAAGATCGCCACCGACACGACCCGAATTGCGCAAGATCAGCGAGACCTGCGCCCAGCCATAGTCGCGGACCCGGTCGCGAATCAGGGTTTGTTGCAGCTTCCGCGCTTCGATCAGATCGCGGTCCAGAAGATCGTAGATCTTCTGCAACTCGACCAGCGTGGACACGATCACCTTGTTTTTGGCCAAGAGCTCGGCCTGCATCGCAAGCATCCGTTCCCCGGCGCGCAGGCGGGCGCGAAGTTCGTTCGACGCGACAGGTTTGGTCAGGAAGTCATCGGCCCCGGCCTCAAGCCCATCGGCGATTTCGGTCTTTTCGGACTTAGATGTCAGCAGGACGAAGTAGCCATAACTTTCATGGCCCAAGGCACGGAATTCCTTGCAGAATTCAAGGCCAGTCATGCCGGGCATCATCCAGTCGCTGATGATGATGTCGATGTCTGCCGTGCGACAAAGATCCAGCGCGGCGATGGCCGATTCGCATTCGGTGACGCGGTAGCCCCAGCGACGCAGCTGCATCGAGACAACGTGCCGCTGCGCACGGCTGTCATCAACGACCAGCACATGGCGCGGCACCTCGACCGCCTGCATTTCATCTTCGATCTTCATTGCATTGGCAAACACGTCCGGACCTCCGTTCCCGGACAAACTGCGCGGCAGGTCTTAACGACGGGTGAATGTTAAAATGCGCGACGCTTGGGGGGCAGTTGGCCACCAAATGTTAAGGTCGATTGCAGCAGGATGCGTCCTTGGGTGGCGAAACTGGGTGTGATGCGATGATCGACTGGAAACGGGTTGAAGAATTGAAGGAGGAAATCGGCGTCGACGGCTTTGTCGAGGTTGCCGACATGTTCCTGGATGAGGCGGAAGGGGCCGTGCAGGCGCTGGTGGCGGGCCTTCCGGCAGAGGAGGTTGAGGGGCAGTTGCACTTTCTGAAGGGCAGCGCGCTGAACCTTGGGCTGTCCGATCTGGCCGCCATCTGCCAGGAGGGCGAACGCAAGGCCGCCGCCGGTCTGGGTGCTGCCGTGGATTGCGGGCAGGTCGCGGCGATCTATCATGCCTCGCGGCTTAGCCTTCTGGGCGGTCTGTCAACCGATCAGGCCGGTGCGGCCTAGATCAGGAATTCGGACAAAGCCTCGTCATTGGTGATGTCACGGAAGGCAAGACCGGCGGCATCCATGCGGGCGGTGAACTGGGCAAACCCGTCGTCGGCCTTCGTCTCGATCCCGATCAGGACCGAGCCGAAGTTGCGGGCGGATTTCTTCAGGTATTCGAACCGGCTGATGTCGTCATCCGGGCCAAGCAGATTGAGAAACTCACGCAAGGCACCGGGCCGCTGCGGCATGCGCAGGATGAAATATTTCTTGAGGCCAGCATAGCGCTGGGCGCGTTCCTTGACCTCGGGCAGGCGTTCAAAGTCGAAGTTGCCGCCCGAGGTGATGCAAACCACGGTCTTGCCACGGATCTGGTCGGCCAGTTCCGGCAGGACATCGACCGAAAGGGCCCCGGCGGGTTCCAGGACGATGCCTTCGTGGTTCAGCATCTCCAGCATCGTGACGCAGATGCGGTCTTCAGGGGCGAGAAGGACATCGGCGCGGTCAATCCAGGAGAGCATCTTGAAAGTGTTGTTGCCAAGCCGCGCAACGGCGGCACCATCGACGAAGCTGTTGATTTTCAGCAGTTTTGTTGGCGCGCCTTCAGCCAAGGCCGCCGTCAGGCTGGCACCGCCCGAAGGTTCCACGAAGCGGAAATCGGTTTCAGGCGCGACCTCGCGAAGATAGCCAGTGACGCCGGAAGCAAGCCCGCCACCGCCCACCGGCAGAACCACAAGGTCGGGTGCGCGGCCTAACTGCTGCATGAACTCCACGGCGACCGAGGCCTGGCCTTCGATCACGTCGGGGTCGTCGAAAGGCGACAGGAAATGCGCTTGCCGGTCGGCGCAATAGGCTTGGGCGGCGGCAAGGGTCTGGTCGAAATAGTCCCCCGTCAGCTCGATCCGGATATTGTCGCCGCCGAAGACGCGGGTCTTGTCGATCTTCTGTTGCGGCGTGGTCACCGGCATGAAAATCACGCCCTGCACGCCGAAGTGGCGGCAGGCGAAGGCCACCCCTTGCGCATGGTTGCCCGCACTGGCGCAGACAAACTGGCGCTGATCGGGCTTCTGGGTGCGGACCTTGCGCATGGCATTGAACGCGCCGCGTAGCTTGTAGCTGCGGACGGGAGAGAGGTCCTCACGCTTCAGCCAGATCTCGGCG
>JANMGI010000724.1:0-2996 GCA_031374565.1 Paracoccaceae bacterium
GGGGCGGCGGTGGCCTGCCCCGACCGCAAGGTGCTGGTGCTGGAGGGCGACGGATCCGGCATGTACACCCTGCAATCGCTGTGGACGATGGCCCGCGAAGGGCTGGACGTGACCGTGCTGATCTTCGCCAACCGGGGCTACCAGATCCTGCGGGACGAGTTGGCGGCGATGGGGGTGAACGAGATTGGCCGCAATGCGCAGCGGATGTTCGATGTCGAGGGGCCGTCGCTGGACTGGGTGGCGCTATCGCAGGGCCACGGGGTGCAGGCCGTGCGGGTCGAGGACATGGCCGGGTTCAACGCGGCCTTTGCCGAAGCGATGATGCAGCGGGGGCCAAGGCTGATCGAGGTTGTGTGCTGAACGGCTGACGCAGGAGCAAAATCCTTGAGCAAGGATTTTGACAAATTTCTTGCTTAAGAAATTTGGGGGTCGGAACCAGCGACGGGGTTCAGCGCCTTGTTGTAGGGATGCCAGTCGGCGATGTCAGGATAGTGCTGCCTGCGCCAGTCCTTGACCCTGCGGTTCATCAACCGCTTCCACAACGGCGGAAACATTGCCGCCATGGTCATGAGGGGATAGCCGTAGGGCAGCTGCGGAGCCTGATCCTGTGCATAGGTTTGCAGGACGGGATACCGGCGGTCCGGTTTGAAGTGATGATCCGAATGGCGTTGCAGATTGATCAGCAGCCAGTTTGACGCCCGCAGGTCGGCGTTCCAGCTGTGACGCGGCTGAACGTGTTCGTATTTGCCATTGCCCATGTGGCGTCGGGTCAGGCCGTAGTGTTCGATGTAGTTGACCAGCTCCAGCTGCCAGATTGCCGTGAAGGCCTGAATCAGGAACAGTCCAAGCCCCTGCCAGCCGCCAAGACTAAGCGCCAGTGCAAGGAAGCCCGCTTGCAGGGCGGCGTAGCGCCAGAAGGGGTTTCCGGCGTGGTGCCAGGGCAAGCCCCTGCGCGCCAGCATCGCGGCCTCGGCCTTCCACGCTGATGGGGGGCATTGCCGGAGGACGCGGGGGAAGAAGCGGTGGAAGCTTTCATTGTAGCGCGCGGTCACCGGATCACGCGGGGTGCCGACGTGGATGTGGTGCACCCGCAGATGTTCGGACCGGAAGTGGGAATAGAGGACCGAAGCGAGGAGGAGGTCGGCCAGCCAGCGTTCAAGGCGGGACTTCTGGTGCATGAGCTCGTGGCTGTAGTTGATGCCGATGGTGCCCGAGATGACACCCATGCCGAAGAACATCGCGATGCGTTCGCCGGTGCCAAGGTGGGGGGCTTGCGGGACGTACCAGAGCATTGCGATCAACAGGGCGAACTGGATCGGCGGCCAGACTAGGGTGACAAGGCGGTAGGCGGTCAGCTGCGCTTCGGGGGTCTGGGGATCGGGGTTGGCGGTGTTGTGGCCGGTGATCGCGTCAAGGATCGTGAAAAGCCACCAGGTTGCCAGCGGCAGAAGGGCGATGGTCCAGCCGCCGATTGTCATCCCCAGGACCGCTAGGGGCGGCAGGGCAAGGGACAGCCAGAACGGCAGGGCTTTGGGCAGCGGGCTCATGGGGAGGAGTGTAGCCTAATTGAGCGTGGCCTCAACCGTCGAGGGTATGGCGGGCAAGATCCCAGGCCTTGCGCATCACGGTCGGCAGGTCGGCTGGGCGGAAGTGCTGGCGGGGGACCAGCTCGCCCCGCGTGGGGGCGGTGTCGATGCGGGCGGTCAGGACCCGAAGGATCAGGTGGAAATGGGTGACGGTGTGGCGGACCTCGCCGATGTCCTGCCAGTCGGCAATCGCCGGGGCGAGACCGCCCTGCCCGTCCCAGCCGTCGCCGGGAAAGCCGAGCATCCCGCCAAGCAGGCCCTTGTCGGGGCGGCGTTCCAGCAGGATGGCCTCGGCCTGGTGGCCAAGCCAGAGGGTGCCGTGGCGGATCGGTTTGTCGGGTTTGGGCGTCTTGCGGGGCAGGTCGGACTGGACGCCCTTGGCGCGGGCGGCGCAGGCGTGGACCCAGGGGCAGATGCCGCAGGCAGGGGAGCGCGGGGTGCAGATCGTGGCACCAAGGTCCATGATGGCCTGGGCGTAGTCGCCGGGCCTGCGGGTCGGGGTCAGGTGGGCGGCGAGGGTGGTGAGTTCGGGTTTGGCGGCGGGGAGCGGGGTCTGGACAAGGCGAAGGCGCGAGATGACGCGCTCCACATTGCCGTCGACGACAGTGGCGGGCGCGTCGAAGGCGATGGCTGCGATGGCAGAGGCGGTGTAGGGGCCGATGCCGGGAAGGGTCAGGAGCGTGTCGCGCGTGGTTGGGAACTGGCCGGCGTGGTTGGCGACAACGGCGCGGGCGCATTTCAGAAGGTTGCGGGCGCGGGCGTAGTAGCCAAGGCCGGCCCATTCCCCCATCACATCGGCATCCGGAGCAGCGGCGAGGTCACGGACGGTGGGCCATCGGGCAGTGAAGCGGTGGAAATAGTCCTTCACAGCAGCGACGGTGGTTTGTTGCAGCATCACCTCGGACAGCCAGACGAGGTAGGGGTCGGGTGTGATCCCTTTTGCCCGATCCTGAGGCGAGATGCGCCACGGCATGACGCGGGCATGGGCGTCGTACCAGGCAAGAAGCTGGCAGGAGAGGGATTCGGGGTCGGTCTGCATTGGGGCAAGATAGCGGACGGGTGGCGGGGGACCAGAGGGCGATTGTTGCAGGTTGCACCCTGCGCATAACGCATTCTTTATTGCCGGTGCAGGCCCAGACACTGGCGGACGCGGCAGGCTGCGGTAGAATGCACTTGCCAAGGACAGGACCCGATGAGCCGCAAGCCGCTTCCATCGCCCAGTGCCAATCACCGGATGCGGGGGTTCGAGCCCGCCTTCGGACTGATGAAGGATGCCGTCCGCACCGCCGGGGAATCGCGGGGCTTTGCCGTCGCGCGCCTGCTGACCCATTGGGCCGAGATTGTGGGTGAAGACCTTGCCCGCACTACCCGCCCCGTCAAGGTCGGCTATGGGCGTGATGGCATGGGGGC
>JANMGI010000749.1:0-2903 GCA_031374565.1 Paracoccaceae bacterium
ACCTCCAGCGTGGCAGTGCAGCGGGCGGCGAGGAACCACTTTCCGCAGCCATAGACGTGCCGCCAGCGTTCGAAATGCACGCCCTTGGGGTTCTTGCGAGCGAACATGTAGGCTTCGAATTCCTCGGGCGAAGCACCGGGACCGAACCGCTTGAGGTGAGCCTCATAGCCCGGCGAAAGCTCGGTTTCATCGGCCTTCACGCCGCAGTAGGGGCATTCAAGGATCAGCATGGCGGGTGTTCCGGGGTAAGGGATGCAGCGTGGGTCATTCGTCAAGGTCCGAAGCGCCGAGGCCCTTCTGGAAGAAGGTCAGCAGTTCTTCGAGAGGCACGGAAAGACGGCCGGGGGAGAGGCCGACAAGCCAGCCTGCAACCCGGAAGGGTGTGAAGCCGGCAACGGTCAAACTGCGGACACATTCTTCGTCGCTTGCCGTGTCCGGGGTTGAATGCACCAGCACAAGCGACGGATCAAGCATGGCGAGGTCGAAGCTTTGCAAGGCCTGCGCCTCATGCCCGCCTGCGTTGATCGCAACCAGCTGGGCCGAATCGATGCCAAGTTCATTCAGCACGGTGTCCATCCGCAGAAACGGGACTTCGACGGCATGAAGATCGTGGTCGGTCAGTCCCGGTGTGGCAATGCGGTCGCGGATCAGGGAGGCACGGCCACGGGGCGAGCGCGGGTGGCGGGCCTCGGTCTCGGGCGTGACGGAGTGGAGCAGCAGGTTTGCCGAGACGTCCGATATACCAAGGTTCAGAACGGCAAGACGGTCACTGTCTGCGTGAAGCGATTCTAGCTGCGCAAAGGTCTGCGGATGCGGTTCGATCAGCAAGCCTGACCAGCCATCTTCCTGAAAGCGTTGCAAAAGCGGCAGACCAGTCTCACCGTTGCCCGCGCCAACCTGAAGGACGAAAACGCGGCCCTGATGATGATCATGGAGGCCGTTCAAAAGCATGGCCAGAATCGGTGGGTTCAGTTTGTAGGCCCGCTTCGGCACATAGGGTCCAAGGTCGCGGATCATGGCCGCACCTCACGGACAGGAAGCGTGTCGGCGCGCGACAGAAGCCGCGCGCCAACCGCGATCAGGTTAAGGGTTCGCCGGAGGTGTTGCCGGTACGACAGGCTCTGCCCCGTCAGCGGGTGCCACAGGCTTGGGCTCGGCTGCATCGGGTGCGGGGTCGACTGTCGTGCTGGTCGTGGTGTCGGCCGGAGCCGCAGGAGGCTCGATGGTGACATTGGTGGTGGTGGACGCCGGTTCGGTTGTGGAAAGCGGCACATTTCCGCCAAGCACAAGCCAAAGGATGAAGCCCACCGCGACGACGACGCCGCCGATGATAAGCGCCATACCCGAGCCTGACGGCTGGGTCGTGCGGGTTTCGCGAACGAAGGTCTTGGAATTGTCTGGTTCGGCCATTGGAGTGTTCCCATGCTGATTTCAACTGGCATGGAAACGCCGCGCACAGACGAAGGGTTCCGCCCGATGGTGGTATCGGCAGGGAGTTGCCGATGGACAGACATCAATGTGCCACCCCGGCGGCAACGCTTTCGTCGATGAACTGGCCATCCTTGAAGCGCCACATGTTGAAGGCCTCGGCCAACGGCCCCGGTTCGCCCTTGGCCATCAGTTCCGCCATTGCCCAGCCCGAGCCGGGGATCGCCTTAAAGCCTCCAGTCCCCCAGCCGCAGTTGATGAAGCAGTTGCCGAGGGGGGTTTTCGAGATCAGGGGCGAGCGGTCGCCGGTCATGTCGACGATCCCGCCCCATTGGCGCAGCATCTTCAGGCGGCTGATGATCGGGAAGGTTTCTACAAGGGCGCGGAGGGTTTCCTCGATGTGGTGGAAGGACCCGCGTTGGGTGTAGTTGTTGAAGCCGTCGGTGCCGCCGCCGATCACCATCTCGCCCTTGTCGGATTGCGACATGTAGCCGTGGACGGTGTTGGCCATGACGACTACGTCCATGCAGGGTTTGATCGGTTCGGAGACGAGGGCCTGCAGCGCCACGGCCTCGATGGGCAGACGGAAGCCGGCCATTTCGGCCAGTTGGCCCGAGTGACCGGCGACGACCATGCCGAGCTTCTTGGTGCCGATGAAACCCTTTGTGGTGTCGACGCCGGTGACCTGACCGCCTTCCGACCGCACCCCTTTGACTTCGCAGTTCTGGATGATGTGCATCCCCATTGCCGAACAGGCGCGGGCGTAGCCCCAGGCGACGGCGTCATGCCGCCCGGTGCCGCCGCGCGCTTGCCAGAGGGCACCAAGAACCGGGTAGCGCGGGCCGTCGATGTTGAGGATCGGGCACAGCTCTTTCACCCGCTGGGGGGTGATGAATTCGGTGGACACGCCCTGCAGCGCGTTGGCATGGGCGGTGCGCAGATAACCGCGCACCTCATGATGGGTCTGGGCCAGCATCATCACGCCACGGGGGCTGAACATGACGTTGTAGTTCAGGTCCTGGCTGAGTGTTTCATACAACGAGCGCGACTTTTCGTAGATCGCGGCGGATGGGTCCTGCAGGTAGTTCGAGCGGATGATCGTGGTGTTGCGCCCGGTGTTGCCGCCGCCAAGCCAGCCCTTCTCGATGATCGCGACATTGGTGATGCCAAAGTTCTTGCCAAGGTAGTAGGCGGTGGCAAGGCCGTGGCCCCCTGCCCCCACGATGATCACATCGTAGGCGGCTTTCGGTTCCGGCGAGGCCCAGGCCCGTTCCCAACCCATGTGATAGCGCACAGCCTCACGGGCGATGGCAAAGACCGAATAGCGCTTCATCGGGGCCTCTTCGTCGGACGAAATGGGCCGGACGGCTCCGGCAGTGTTGTCTTGGATCGGAAGCGGGTTATAGACGCACCCTTCTGCGGCACAATCGGGAAAATTGCGACATTTCCCGGAAGGTCGCGAAAGCGTGGGAGGA
>JANMGI010000784.1:0-2641 GCA_031374565.1 Paracoccaceae bacterium
ACGATGTCGGCCCCGGCACGCGCCAGCCCGGCAAGCGCTTTGGTCGGGTCGGCGATATCGGGCGGAGTGCCGTCGGCGGCGGGGACAGGGGCGTGGTGCATCACTGCGACGCGCCAGTGTTCAGCGGGGGTCGCGGCGAAAGCCTGAGTGAGGTGCGCAAGCGATGCCGCCCGTAACCGCCCGGATTTCCACGCGAACGGGTCAGCGGTGTTCACGCCCTGCACCACGGCATCGGGCAGGTGGGCCTGCGGCGCGGTATCAGGGCCGAAGGCGCGACGGTAGCCTGCGAAGGGGGCCAGAAGGCGGACCGGCAGGTTGTAAAGCGGCATGTCGTGATTGCCGGGCACGAGCAGCACCGGGGCGGGCAGACGGGCGATGAACGCGCGCGCCTCGGCAAACTGGCCCCTCCGCGCGCGTTGCGTGAGGTCGCCCGAGATTACGCAGAGATCAGGTTTCAGACGATGGGTGAGGTCCAGAAATGGCGCGACCAGCGCAGGATCAACGGTGCCGAAATGCACGTCGGACAGGTGAAGAATGCGGCTCATTCCGGGGTCTGGCCTTTGGCGGGCGGCAGGATGACCTGCAGACCGTGGTCGTTGAGCTTGATCCGGAGGGGAAGGCTCATACGCAGCTTCTCGCCGTCCAGAGCCACGGAAATCCTACGCCGGCCGCGCACGGCCACCGCAATCCGGCGGGGGGTCGAGACGATGATGTCCTTGCCATGATCCACGCGTTTGCGGATCAGCTTCCACGCAAGGCGCAGGAAACCAAGCCGGGTCTGCTGGTGGGCAAGGAACATGACGAAGCGGTCATCTGAAATCGCATCGCCGCCCTCCAGCCCGAACTGGTCCAGTTGATAGGCCGAGCGTGCCACGAACAGCATCGGCGTGCGGATGCGGTGGCGTGTGTCGTCCTGGTAGATCTCCATCCGGTGCGGGGTCTGAAAGCGCAGAATGGTGCGGAGAGACGCAAGATGGGCCAGGAGGCGGTAGCGTCCGAAGCGGGCATAAGTCGCCTCGCGTTCTTCCAGGATCGCCGGGTAAAGACCGATCGCGATGTTGTTCAGAAACACCCGGCCGTTGAGGGTACCGACAGCAATGTCGTGGCGCTGGCCGTCAAGGATTGCTTGGGCCGCAGCTTCGGGGTCTTCGGGCATCTTCAGGCCACGGGCGAAATAATTGAAGGTGCCAAGGGGAAGGACACCCAAGGCCGCATCGGTTCCGGCAAGGGCATGCGCGACCCCGGCCACCGATCCGTCACCCCCGGCAGCAACCACGATCCGAAACCCGTCACGGACAGCCCGGGTGGCCTCATCCGCCGGGTCGCCCGAGAATGGGCGCAGCTCGGCCCGTGCGCCGAACACCGCCATGGCGCGATCCACGGC
The DNA here is from genome assembly GCA_031374565.1 of Paracoccaceae bacterium. GTDB lineage: Bacteria > Pseudomonadota > Alphaproteobacteria > Rhodobacterales > Rhodobacteraceae > Tabrizicola. The sequence continues at coordinate 1,385 of JANMGI010000784.1, forward strand.
ACCCGGATTGCGCAGCGCGGTCCCGGATTTCGGGTTGGACAAAACGCAGATGTCAGGTTGGCGGTTGGCCATGGGTCACCTCTCTCCAGAGGAGACAGCTAGGTGCGCAGGCCGGTTTCGTAAAGGAGCCCCATGCGCTTTGCTTCATAGTAGTAGCCTTTGGCATACCACATCACGGCGCGCTCTTCGGACCCGCCGGACACAAGCCACGCCCCGCGCAGATACTTGCCCGCATACATCAGGTTCGTTTCGGCATCGAGAAGGCCTTCGGGCGGGCCGTCATACCCCATGGTCTGCGCGGTCTGCGGCAGGATCTGCATCAGGCCGTAATAAGGGCCGTTTCGCGCGCCCGGATTGTAGTCGCTTTCGCGCTGGATCACCCGGTGGATCAGGCTTTCCGGAATGCCGTGAATGTCGGCATACTTCGCGACCAACGCCATCATCTCGGGCGTGGCACCGGGGGCCATCGGGGCGCGGGACACCGCGGCGGGCCTGCGGCCACAGGCGACCAGAGCGGCAGCAGAGGACACGAGAAGACTGCGGCGGGTCATCAGCATGGGCGGACCTATGGTTTTGGTTGCCGAGGGTTAGCGGGGCCGCGCTGTCAATGCAACCCGTGCGGGTGGCAGTCCGGCTGGAAGCGGCGCATGTCGGTCAGGGTGACGCTGGGTAAGCGATCCCCCACCTGCGTGAGGAGTAGGTTTGTGCAAGACTGACGATGCCGGAATTACCCGGCATATTTCGATCTGATTTTTTTCAGGAGGTTTTCATGGAAGCTGGTTCTATTGCCGAGACATCGGCAAAGGAAGTCCAGAAAGCGTTGGCCATGCGACTGGCCCACCGCGAGTTGAAGGACGATGTGATCTCGGCGGTCTCGAAGCGCATTGTCCGCGACGGGCTGAAGGTCGGCGGGCTGGATTTCTGCCCATACGGCATCTGCATCGACTATTTCGGCACCACGCTGGAGCCGATCGAGTAGCTTTTCCGGCGCGAGAAGTTCCTTCTGGTGATGTTCTTCACCCACGGCATTCTGGCCGATGACCTGTACCGGGTGCAGGTTGAAATGCATGTGCCCGAGCTGGCCGGCTTCGGAGGTCGGTGATGCAGACGCACCCTTCGGGGTGCGGGGCCGAACGGTCGGGCTTCTTGCCCGACCGCACGGTTCACTTGCACCCGCTTGATCTTTGCAACCTGGCTTGCAGCCATTGCTATTCGGCATCGTCGCCGCTGAAGCGGACGATCTTGCCGTTGGAGCCG
>JANMGI010000002.1:0-2229 GCA_031374565.1 Paracoccaceae bacterium
GGGCTAAGGCATGTGGCCCCGGCGCATCTGTGTGGTGGGGGGCGGAACCGCAGGCTGGCTTGCCGCGATGATGCTGGGCGACAGCGCCCGGCGCGGCGGCCATGCTTGCGAGGTGACGGTCATCGAGAGCTCGAAGATCGGGACCATCGGGGTGGGAGAGGGCACCACTGCCGTCTTCCGCCAGATGCTTCAGCACTTCGGGCTTGATGAGGCGGAATTCCTGGCTGCCACCGGGGCCACGATCAAATTCGGCATCCGCCACCGCGACTGGCGGCGGGTGGGGCACAGCTACGACGGCCCCATCGACGACCCGCACCGGGTGGCGGGGTTCGCCGTCAATGCGCTGGATGTCTATCAGGTCAGCCAAGGCGAAAGCGTGGGCGGGACGCATCTCTTCCAGCACCTCCTGAACGCCAACCGCAGCCCCTTTGCGATGGTGAATGGCCGCCGGGTCCCGGTCGGCCCGTTCCACCACGCCTATCACTTCGATCAGGCGCTGGCGGGCAAGTGGCTGCGGTCCAAGGCGAAAGCCATCGCCACCATCGACGATCAGGTGCGAAGCGTCGAGCGGCACCCGGAGACCGGGGACATCACCGCCCTTGCGCTGGAGGGCGGCGCGCGGGTCGAGGCCGACCTTTTCGTGGACTGCACCGGCTTTCGTCGTGCGCTGATTGGCCCGTTGGGCGGTCAATGGGTCAGCTACCGCGACACCCTGCCGGTGAACCGGGCAATCCCGTTCTGGCTGGATATCCCTGAGGGAGAGGAGATCGAGCCTTGCACGCTTGCCTGGGCGCAAGGCGCGGGCTGGATGTGGAAGATCCCGACCCAGGGGCGCTATGGCTGCGGCTATGTCTTCTCGGATGCGCATGTCACCCCGGATCAGGCCAAGGCCGAGATTGAGGGGGTGCTGGGTCACCCGGTTGAGGTCAGGAACGACATCAGGATCGACGCTGGCCGACTGGACCAGCAATGGTCCCACAACTGCTTCGCCCTCGGCCTCTCCTCCAGCTTTCTGGAACCGCTGGAAGCCACGTCGATCCACGGCACCGTGGTGCAACTGATGCTGCTGGCATCGATCCTGCCGAACCCCGACGACCGCGCCCGCACGGCCTTCAACGCCGCCGCCGCCCGGCAGGTGGATGATTTCCGCGACTTCATCCGGCTGCACTACGTCAGCGAGCGCCGGGATACGCCGTTCTGGCAGGACGTGGCGGGGTCCTTGCCCTACCGGCTGGCGGACCGGCTTCGACTTTGGCAAGGCAAGGTCCCAGGCCCCGAGGATTTCGAGGCCTTCCCGATGGGCCTGCCCCACACCGACCACCACCTGCATGTTCCGGTGCTGGATGGGCTGGGGTTACTGAACCGTCAAGCGGCCAAGGACTGGCTGGCCGATCATCATAAGATTGCAGCAAATGCCCGCCGGTCGGCACGGTCGCTGGCCACGGAATACCGGCTGGCCGCAAAGCAGGCCATTGCCCACCGCGCCTTTTTGAACAGTCTGCACGAACCGGCCTAGACCGCCTCGTCCCGCTGCGCGCGGAAGGCCATCGGCGACATCCCGCGATGCCTGCGGAAGGCCTTGGCCAGATAGTTTGCCTCGGCAAAGCCGGTCGCACGGGCGATCTCGGCGACATTCATTTCGGAGGCTGTCAGCAAGCGTTCGACCCGGTCCATCCGGCGGGCGTGGACATGGTCTGATGGCGGCACCCCTACCTCGGCTGCAAAGCGGCGCACGAAATGCGCGCGGCTGAGGCCCGCGACCTGCGCCAGCGCGTCCACGCGCAAATCGCCGCCTAGGGTCGCCTCGATAAACGCCAGAACCCGCGCCATTTCGGGCGCAAGGGCCACCCGCTGCTGAAGGCCTTCGGCAAAGGCTGCGTCATGCAACACCGCCAACGCGCCATAGCCAAGGACCGAGGCCTGTGCCGCCGTCAGCCCCGCCCCGGTCAGGAGTGCATGACAGGCCCCCGCCAGCAGCGACGTGCCCTCTGGCCCCGGTTGCAAGACGGGCCCGGCAACCGCCAGCACCTCGCGCGCCAGCCGAAGCGCCTCACGTCCTGACAGGACGAACCAGAAATATTCCCAATGCCCGCCCCGATCCAGCCAGTAGCGATGCGCGTGCGGCATCGTCACAAGCATGGTTTGACCCGGACCTAAGCGATACCGCGCCCCGCCGAAGTCCAGCCGCCCCTCGCCCAGAATGGTGTGCTGGATCACCAGAAACGGTTC
>JANMGI010000019.1:0-1678 GCA_031374565.1 Paracoccaceae bacterium
CAGACCGAGGCCAATCAGGACCAGACGGCGGAGACGGGGATGACCACCTCGATCCGGCCGAAGTCGCGGCCCGAGCGGTCTGCGGCGGCACCGGAGCCGGAAGTGGCAGCGGATACGCCGGTGGAGGACCCGCCTGCGGACTCTGCCACGCTGACGGTGCAGCCGGTGGACGACACCGAAACGCAGGATGCCATCGACGCGCTTTTGGGTGAGGCGAGCGAGGAGCCGGTGACCGAGGAAGTGGCGGCCGACACTGGTGGGCAGGACCTGCCGCAGGGGCCGCCGCTGACCGGGGGGGAGATGGGCAACATCTCCAGCGCGATTTCGCGGAAGTGGAACCTGGGGGCGTCGTCGACGGACGCGATGAGTTCGACCGTGGTGGTGCGGGTCAGCTTTTCGGCGGACGGCACGCCGATCAATTTCGAGCTGATCGAGTCGAGCGGGCCCAGCCAGAGCGGGATCGACAAGCTCTATGAAACGGCACAGCGGGCAGTGAACCGCGCCCATGCGGACGGCGGACTTCCGCTGCCTGCGGACAAGTATGATACCTGGCAGGTGCTTGATCTGGTCTTCGATGCGAATGGGATGCGGGCACGATGACCGGGAACCAAACGCGCGAATTCCCCTTTCCTCTCGCCAGCGTGGCGGGCAATGACAAACAGAAGAACGGAGCATGAGGCCGATGTTGAGACCCATGAGAGCAACTTTGCAGACACTGCTGGCGCTGGCCTTCGGGCTGGGCACCTTGGCGGCAAGCCCTGTGCTGGCGCAGGACCCGCCGCGCATCGTGATCGGTTCGGCGGTGGTCGAGCCGATGCCCATCGCGGTGCCAGGCTTCATCGACGAGGGTGGGGCGGGCGACTATGCGCGCCAGATCAGCAATGTCGTGATCTCGGACCTGGAAGGCACAGGGTTCTTCCGCAACATCGGGGAAGAGGCCCATATCAGCAAGATCACCAGTTTTGATGGCGGGGTGGCGTTCGAGGACTGGAAGGCGATCAACGCGCAAGTGCTGGTGACGGGGGCGGTCAGCGTGGCGGGCGACCGGATCACGGTGAAGTTCCGGGCCTATGACGTCTTCAACGGCCAGACGCTGGAAGGGGCCGCGTTGCAGTTCGCGGGCACCACGCAGGGCTGGCGGCGGATGGCGCACAAGGTGGCCGACGTGATCTATTCCAACATCACCGGCGAGGGCGGCTATTTCGACAGCCGGGTCGTCTTTGTCAGCGAGAGCGGACCGAAGAATGCGCGGCTGAAGCGGCTGGCGGTGATGGATTATGACGGAGCGAATGTCGCTTACCTGACCGACAGCAACTCCATCGTGCTGGCGCCGCGCTTTTCGCCGACGGGGGACCGCATCCTTTACACCAGCTACGAATCCGGCTTTCCCCGGATCACGCTGATGGACGTAGGGTCACTGGACCGCCGGTCTCTGGACGAACAGCCGGGCACGATGACCTTTGCGCCCCGGTTCAGCCCGGACGGGGGAACGGTGGTCTTCAGTCTGGAGCGGGGCGGCAACACCGATATCTACGCACTGTCGCTGTCTTCGGGCGGGCTAAGCCAGCTGACCAACGCGCCGTCCATCGAGACCGCGCCAAGTTTCAGCCCGGATGGCAGCCAGATCGTGTTCGAAAGCGACCGGTCGGGGGTGCAGCAGGTCTACGTTATGCCCGCA
>JANMGI010000021.1:0-8609 GCA_031374565.1 Paracoccaceae bacterium
AGGCGCTTGGCTTTGGCGCGGTCGGCGACTTGCTCGGACAGGCGCCAGATGTGGCCGTCGAGGAGGTCGGGGTCGGAGGTGTCCTCAAAAAAGGTGGTCTCCTTGGAGATCGACTTGAGGCGTTCGTCCCGGTTCACGCGGCGGGTGTCGTGGCCCCGCGCCAGATGCCAGAGCCGGTCGCCCATGCTGCCGAACCGCGCGCCCAGATCGGCGCGGTCCCAGCGGAGGAGGTCGGCGATGGTGCGGATGCCTGCGGACTCCAAGGCGGTCTGGGTGGCCTGGCCGACGCCCCAGATGATGCGGACCGGGCGGGGTTTGAGGAAGACTTCGGTTTCCGCCCTGCCGATGACGGAGAAGCCGCGGGGTTTGTCGAGGTCACTCGCGATCTTGGCCAGGAACTTGTTGTGGGACAGGCCGATGGAGCCGGTGAGGCCAAGTTCATCCTCCATCCGTTTCGTGAGGCGGGCGAGGAGGACAGCGGGGGGTGCGCCGTGGAGGCGGGCGGTTCCGGTGAGGTCGAGGAAGGCCTCGTCGAGGGACAGGGGTTCGATGGACGGGGTCAGATCCTCCATCATCGCGCGGATGGCGCGGGAGGCTTCGGTGTAGGCGGGGAAGCGGGGTTTGACCACCACCGCCTCGGGGCAGAGCTTCAGGGCCTGGAACATCGGCATGGCGGAGCGGACGCCCTTGATCCGGGCGATGTAGCAGCAGGTGGAGACGACGCCTCGGGTCCCGCCGCCGACGATGACGGGCTGATCGCGCAAGGCGGGGTTGTCGCGTTTTTCGACGGATGCGTAGAAGGCGTCGCAGTCCATGTGGGCGATGGAAAGGCCCGTCAGTTCATCATGCGCGACCATGCGGGGCGACCGGCAGGACGGGCAGCGCGGGGCGGGCGCTTCGGTCAGGGTCAGGCAGTCGCGGCAGAGGCTGGGCATGGGCCGAGGCTACCACGACGGCGCGGGCCTGTGGAGAGTGGGTGAGGAAAGCGGTTGACCTTCCCGCAACCTATCCGTCCTATCCTGAGCGAAGGCCAAAAGGACCGCCTGCGCCATGTCGCATCCCTATGACACCCTGCCCGAAGACCGTTTCTGGCGCACCGCCGTCGCGGATCGCGAGGCGATGGAGATCACCGGGCTTTGGAAGCCGAAGCACGCCATCGCCCGTCGGACACGGATCGTCACGGCGGGGTCATGCTTTGCCCAGCATTTCGCACGCGCGCTGGTGGCGCGGCGCTATCGCTGGCTGGACTATGAGCCGGGACCGGCGGGGCTGACGCCGGAGCAGCGAAAGGATTACCACTACGGCACGTTCAGCTTCCGGACCGGCAATATCTACACGCCGAAGATGCTGTTGCAGTGGCTGACCTGGGCGCTGACGGATGCGGCGCCCCCCGATGAGGTGTGGGAAAAGGACGGGCGGTTCTACGATCCGTTTCGTCCGGGGGTGGAGCCGGGGGGGTTTGCGAGTGCTGCGGAACTGCATGCATCGCGCCGCGATACGCTGGCGGCGATTGCCGAGGCGGTGCGGGGAACGCATGTGTTTGTGTTCACCATGGGTTTGACAGAGGCTTGGGCGAACAAGGCGACGGGGGTGGAATATGCGGTCTGCCCGGGCACGGTGGCGGGTGAGTTTGATCCTGAGGCGCATGTGTTTGTGAACCACGGGTTTGGGGCCTTGATGGGGGACATGGTGGCGGCGCTGCGGTTGATGTTCCGGGCGAACCGGGGGCTGATCGTGCTTCTGACAGTATCGCCGGTGCCGCTGACCGCGACGGCTTCGGGGCAGCATGTGCTGACGGCGACCAGTCATTCGAAGTCGATGCTGCGGGCCGTGGCGTCCGAGCTGGTGCAGACGCAGGTGCGGGTCGATTATTTTCCGTCCTATGAGATCATCACCCATCCGGCCTATCGCGGGCGGTTCTTTGCGGCGAACCTGCGGTCGGTGTTGCCGGAGGGCGTGGATCACGTGATGGCGCAGTTCTTCCGGGATCAGGCGGCGGCCTTTGGCGGGGAGGCGGGGGCGGCGGCTGATGCTGTCGTTGAGGGTGACCCGGTTGAACCAGAGATGACCGAAGCCGAAGAGCTGCGCTGCGAAGAGGAGATCCTGGCGGCATTCGCTCCGGATCAGCGGCATGGCTGACCTGCCCCGGTTCTGCATTTTTGGCGACAGCCATTATGCCTGCCTGCGTCAGGCCGAGGTGCAGGGGCTTGCCGATCTGTCGGGGGTAGAGTTGGAATACTGGGGCCATGTCGGTGCCCGTTTCCGGTTTCTGCAAGTCCGCGATGGCGTGATCCACCCCGGCGACGACACGGTTGCGCGCAGCTTTGCCCGATTCAACGCAAAGCGGCGGCTGGTGCTGCCTGCGGAGGAGTTCGACGCCATTCTGGTGATGGGCGCGCGGGTCTATGTCTGGCGGTTGTTCCTGCGGGTGCTGCGATCCCTGACGGAGGGGCCGTTCTTGAGCCAGGGCCTTATGCGCCGGGTGCTGGTGGACGGGTTCCGCTGTCAGGTCGGCTATGAGCTGACGGCGGGTCTTGCGTCGACCGGAACGGCGCGGGTCCTGCTTTCGCCGGTGGCGTATTATACGGCCAACCCGGAGCATTTTGCGGCCCTGATCACGCCGGAGATGGGCGCACTGATCCCGGACATGGTGCCGGAGTTCTGGCGCATCCTGCGTGAGGTGACGGCAGATGACGGGGTCCTGCTTTTGCCGCAGCCGGAGGGGACGGTGACGCAAGGGTTGTTCACCGACGAGGCTTATGCGGTGGACGATCATGTCGCAAAGCGGGACTACGAGCATCGCAACGCGGCCTACGGGGCAGAGGTTCTGGCGCAGGTGATGCCGGTGGTCCGCAGTTTGCCCCGGCGTGGATAGGCGGGCGGGCTTGCGGCTGCACGGCGCGGTCGGCAAGATGACAGGACGAAGGAGCCGGGATGCTTGAGATCGCTGCAAGACTGCCACCCGGAGCGCTGATCGGGGGCGATGACCAAGCTCTGGCCCAGGCTTTGCTGAGGACCGGGGGCGCACGCTTTATCGCGCGCGAGGCGGATATTCTGTGGGCGAACGGCAGCATCACCGGCTGGCGGGAATCGCATATGGCGATTGAGGCGGCGGTGGCGGGGCCGAACACGGGCAACAGCCGGTTCGTGGCTGGCCCTCCCGCAGCGATGGTCTGCGCGGAGGGGCTGAATTGCGGCTTCGCGCTGCAAGGCTTTGCGCCCGAGGTCGAGGCATTCACCGTGGCGGTGATCTACCGGTCCGAGGGTGAGGCGAAGACGCTGGCGTCGGTCTTCACCGGCCAGTCGCACAACATGATCTTCCTGACCGAAGGCGACGGGGTGATCCTGGCGAAGGACAAGATGAACTCGGTCGAGCTGTCCTTGCCAGTGCCTGCGGGCAGGGGGGCGAAGCTGGTGCTTCTGGGCTTTGACGGGCGGGGTCTGTGGCTGACAGTCGGCGAGGCGGAAGTGTCGGTAAAGGGCACAGTGCCCGATCTTGCGCATCAGGCCGATTTCTTCATCGGGTGCCGGTCGAACCGTGGCGGGCTGGCGAAAACGCTCGGCCAGTCGCAGCTGCATGAGGTGCTGTTCTGGCCGGATCGCTGTCTGGCGGGGTCGGCGGATCCCGAGGATGTGGCCGCTTTGGCCGCGCTGCGCCGCCACCTGCGCTGGACCTATTGAGTGGACGCCGCCGATCCGCCGCCGCTGGACCTGCCCCCGGAAATGGGGCTGAACGAGGCTGCATCGGCGGGAAGGTTTCTGATCAAGGGCGACCACGCCAACCTGTGGTTCGAGGGGCGTTCGAGGGGGCCGGGGGATGCCCTTGTCGTGTCCTTCGACAACCTTGCGACCATCGACGAAGGCTGGCCGCGCGGCCCCTGGGCCTGGAAGCGACTGGAGCCGATGGGGCATTCGGTTCTGGGAGTGCAGAGCCATGCGAAGGACTGGTTCCGCCAACCGACAGCCCCGGCGTTGCTGCGCGGGCTGGAGGAGCGCGGGTTCTTTCGCCGCTTTCGCCGGGTGGTGCTGACCGGGGCCTCGATGGGGGGGTTTGCTGCGCTGAACTTTGCCCCCCTGATCCCCGAAGCGCGGGTGCTGGCCTTCAGCCCGCAATCCACCATGAACAAGGTCATCGCGCCCTATGAGCAGCGCTTTCCCTTCGCGGTGAAACGGTCGAACTGGGAGGGGATGCCGTTTCTGGATGCCGCAGCGGCGGTGCCTTATGTGCGGCGGGCCGTGGTGGTGTATGACCCCTTCGTCCCCGAGGACCGCGCCCATGCGGCACGGCTGGCGGGCCCGAATGTGCAGTTGCTTCGGGTGCCGTTCTGCACCCATGAAGCGATACGGGTGGTGCTGAAGACCGGAACTTTCCCGCTGCTGATCGATGGGCTGATCGACGGCGATGGCGCGGGGCGGGACTTCTGGCAGGCGTTCCGGGCGCGGCGCGGGATCACGAAATGGCAGCGGTCTTTGCTGGCAACGGCGGCAAACCGGGGGCGGCAAGGGCTGGTGATCCGGGCGGCAGACGAGATGCTGCGGCTGGGCAAGGATTCGCCCGAGGAAGAGACCGTCTTCATCCGCCGGGCGCGACGGGCGGCGGTCAATGCCCTGAAGGCGGCAGAGGCGGGCTAGGCCTTTGCCTTGGCCCCGTGCTATGCGGTGGGGCTATGCGGTGGGCGAAGCGCCCGTGAGGGGCAGGAACGGACCTTATGGACCAGACGCGCGGCCGGATGATGGCGATGACCATGGTGGGGGGGGATCACTTCTTCCTTAGCCGCTGGGTCGCGTATTACGGTCGCCAGCTTGGGCGCGAGAACTGCTTTGTCCTGAGCCATGGGGGCGACCCCGAGCACAAGCGGATCGCCAAGGGCTGCAACGTCATCTACCTGCCGCTGGACGAGACGCGGAACTGCTTCAACCAGCGCCGCTGGCAGATGCTGTCCCGGCTGACGACGGGGTTCACCAACTTTTACAACTGGGTGCTGGTGGGCGATGTCGACGAGATCGTCTGCGTCGATCCGGCGGTGTCGGACAGCCTGCCGGATTATATCGAGAGCCTGACCGTCAAGGGCGGACCACGGGTGATCACCCCATTCGCCATCGAGATGGTGCACAACCCGGTGCTGGAACCCGAACCGCTTGCCGAAGGTCGCAACATCCTGGACGTGCGGCGGATCTTCCGGCTGAACGCGAACTACGCCAAGCCCTGCATCACCTGTGACAAGATCGATATCGCTCCGGGCGGGCATTTCGCCAATCATCCGAAGCTGCATCTGGACCCGCATCTGTACCTGTTCCACCTGCGGTTCATCGACCATGACATGACCGAAGGGCGTCTTGCCAAGCGCCGCGCGCAGCGGGTTGTCCAAAGCGGGGCGCTGGAGGAAGTCGAGCGCGAAAAGACCGGCTGGGATACGGCCTGGGAGACCTACAAGTCGCTGTCCAAGGAAAAGCCCAAGGCCGAGACGGTGGATTTCCCCGAGTTCCGCAAGGAAATGGTCGATGGCTGGCGCGAGAAGAAGGTGGTCTACTTTGCCCCCGGCGGGGCGCGTCCCAAGGGGGTCTACCGCTTGCCCGAACGCTTCAAGGTGCTGTTCTGATGGCTGAAAAACCGATCCCTTCCGAAGGCGTGATCATCCGGGCCGAAAACGGCGACGTGATCCGCTATGACGAGACCGGGCTGGTGCTGCGGCTGTCGGACAAGGTCATCGCCGACATTTCCGCGCGGCTGGAGCTGAAGCCGCAGGCGGCGGGCGTGGCTTTGTCCGTGCCCGATCTGCCCGATGACATCGACCTTTGGGCACCGCGACGCGATGGCGACTGGGTGTTTTTCCAGGCCAACCTGCCGGGGGCGGACGGTTCGCGCGGCTACCGGCGGCACGTGTCGGGCGGCGCACTGATCGCCGAGGCGCGGGGGCCAGTGCTGGCGGTGCTGGGGATCGGCGGGGCGCGGGCAGGGTTGGGCTCGCCCGGTCCGGCGCGGTTTCGCTGGCATGTGCTGGCCCCGGCGGATGACATCGGCGCGGTGGGCATGGGAGGCGAGGGCGAGGCGGCAGTGACCGACGCGCTGGAACCCCTGCGCGAGCTGACCGTCGAGGCTTTGGTGGCCGATGATCTTCTGGCCCGGCGCAGGGCGGCGCATCAATCCTTGCCGCTTCTATTCGTGCGGGCCGAGACTGACATGGCCGCGACAGCGCATGATCTTGGAACGGGCCGGGCGATCGACAATCTGGACCGGACTTTCGCCAATCTGGTCGCGGCGGCAGCGCGGCTTGGGGTGGGCGCGCAGGTGCTGGCGGTGGTGCTGGACTATGCGCTGGAAGACCTGACCGGCGACGCCACCGCCTACCGCGACGGGATGATCGCGCTGATGGAGCGGATCACCCGGGGCATGGCGAAGCAGGGTCTTGCGCGGCCGGTGTTCCTGTCGGCCTTCGACTGCGGGACGCAAAGTGTCACGCGCGGGCCGGGGCTGGACGGGCAGTGGGAGCTGTCATGGAACCACGGCGACCACCAGCTGGTCTTTGCAGCACCCTCCTACGCCTTCCAGATCGACGACACTGGGCGGCTGACCGATGCGGGGCGGGCCGAGAAAGCCGCACTTCTGACCGAAGCGCTGCTGGTCGTGCGTGGCGGGGGCAAGTGGCTGTGCCCGACGATCCAGCTGGCGGAACGGGCGGGGTCCGACATCCGGCTGATCTGCGAGGCGCAGGAGCCATTGGTCATCGACAAGGACGATCCGTTTGCGGCAGGCAAGCTTGCGGGCTTTGGGCTGGAAGGGGTCACGAACGGGGCGAAGGTCACTGGCGTCGGGATCGACAAGACGGACGGCAAGGTTGTGGTCCTGAAATGCTCGAAACCACCCGAGGGGGAGGTTTTTGTCACCTACGCCCATGCCTATGCCCCCGGTGGCGGACCTTATCCGTCAAACCGGGGGGCGTTGCGGGGCGACAGCGGGGACGGTCCGGTCCGGCGCTGGGCGCTGCCGGCGCGGCTGAAGCTTACGGGCGGCTGATGGCTTTCAACGCGACCACCATCAAGGACGACAACATCTGTGTCATCTGGGTGGATGACATGATCGACGTCTTCACCTGGCGCGACACGTTCGGCATCCGTATCCAGACCCCGAACCTGGACCGGCTGTTGAACGCAGGCGTCCGGTTCGGCAATGCCTATGCGACGATCCCCCTGTGTGCCCCCTGCAGGGCCGAACTGGCCACCGGGCTGTCTCCGTTCCGGACCGGGCTGGTCGACCTCAACCGCTTCTGGCGTCAGGTCCTGCCGCCCGAGAAAGCCTGGGCCTATGATCTGCGGCGGGCGGGGTTCTACACCTTTACCACCGGCAAGGTCGACGCGACCTACAAGCCGATGCCGGAGCGTTATCGCCGCGTGCTGTTTCATGAGGACGTGCCCGCGCAAGACAGCGGCGGGCGGACGAAGATGAAGCACTACCTTGACCGGGGGCCGGGGATCGCGGGGGTCAATCACCCGGACGACGACGGGTCGCAGGACCAACTGTTCTACGACTTCACCGTGGCGCAGAATGCGATTGATTTCCTCGGTCGCGCCGACCCCAATCGGAGGCACCTGATCCAACTGGGCTTCAAACACCCGCACTACAATCTGGAATGCCCCGACCGCTTCTACCAGCTTTACGACCCCGCGCAGATCCGCTGGCCCGACATCGCGGCACCCGAGGATTACTACGGCCCGCCCCCCGGTTTCGCGGTTTATGAAGCGGCCTATATCGCCAATGGCAACTGGACGCCGGAAAAGGGCGGCGATGATGGCTGGCGACAAGTGGTCCGCGGTTATTTCGCGGCGATCAGCCATGTGGATCATGAGATCGGGCGTTTTCTGGACGCGCTGGAAGCCTCGCCCTTGGGTGGGAAGACCACGGTGGTGTTCCTGTCGGACAACGGGTTCAACCTTGGCAACCACGACAGTTTCCACAAGATGAGCCAGTGGGATTCGGCGGCGCATGTGCCGCTGGGGCTGTGGTCGCCCCGGATGACAGAAGGCCGGATCATCGACCTGCCGATCAGTCTGCACAACGTACCAAAGACGGTGATGCAACTGGCCGGGCTGCCCCCGCGCCCGGATTGGGTGTCAGGGCAAAGCCTGCTACCGTTGATCGACGACAGCTTTGGGGACTTCGACAGCACCAAATCGCCCCTCACCTCGGTCTTCGGGACGCTTTCGGTGCGGCCGTCCATCGAAGGCTACCGACAGTTCCGCTACTTCCGCTATCCGAACGGCGAAGAGCATGTCTATGACGTGGTTGCCGACCCGGGCGAGACGGAGAACCTGATCGCCACCGCCCCGATGGATGTGCTGCGGGGCGAGCTGGTGAAAAGTGCCCTGGACCTTGGCCTTGACCTGCGCGGGTTTGAAAACCCGGCGGATGGGGTCAATGCGATGATGGCGGTCGATGGGTCCGTGGTGATGGAAGGCCAGCGGGGCAACGACAATTACTGGGCCTACGGGGCCGAGGCCGAGAAGATCAAGGAGACCAGGGACGGCGGCAACGACACGCTTTGGTATCTTGGCGGGCCGGACGGATACATCCTGCACTGCCCGATGAACGTGGAGAACATCCGCATCGCCAC
>JANMGI010000062.1:0-4303 GCA_031374565.1 Paracoccaceae bacterium
ATCTGGGCGGGGTCACCCTCGGTGCGTGGCTGGTAGTGGGTGATCTTCATCTTGTCCGCCGGGACATAGTCGGCGGTTGCGAACTGCACATCCTTCGGGATGTCTATCAGCACCGGGCCGGGGCGGCCGTGGGTGGCGACATGGAAGGCCTGATGGATGGTTTCCGAGAGTTTCGCCGTGTCCTTCACCAGCCAGTTCATCTTGGTGCAGGGGCGGGTGATGCCGACTGTGTCAGCCTCTTGGAACCCGTCGGTGCCGATCATGAAGGTCGGAACCTGGCCGGTGATCACCACGATTGGGATCGAATCCATCAGCGCATCGGTCAGACCCGTCACCGCGTTCGTGGCCCCGGGGCCAGAGGTCACCAGAGCCACGCCGGGCTTGCCGGTTGACCGCGCATAGCCTTCGGCCATATGCACCGCGCCCTGTTCGTGGCGCACCAGGATGTGACGGATGTCGTTCTGCTGGAAAATCTCGTCATAGATCGGAAGCACGGCACCGCCGGGATAGCCGAAGACAACTTCCACGCCCTGCTCTTTGAGGGCCTGAATCACCATCCGTGCACCGGTCATCTGCTTCGACATTTCCGTCTCTCCTTAGCGCAACAAAAAGCCCCCGGAGTTTCCTTCGGGGGCGCATGGGAACCACAATGGTCAACCGTTACCGGCCCATGCGCGTCCTTCCTACAATGACAAGAAGTCTGGCCATTGGCCCATCCCCTTCACGTTCGGTTGGAACAGTAGGGGGGGATATGCCGGGCGTCAACCGGATTTGCAATACGAAAATGTCGCATTGCGGCAGCATTTTTGAACTATTGTTGCGATGTGGGTGCGCCTTGCGCAATTTTCGCAATTTATCTGCGGTATAGGGTCAGGTGATGCCTTCATCCCGGTAACAGACAGCGTTCAGCTTGTTGCCATCGGGGTCGCGAACGTAGGCCGCATAGAAGCTTGGGCCGTACTCTGGGCGCAGACCCGGCTTGCCTTCGTCGGTGCCACCCTGCGCGAGGGCCGCGGCGTGAAAGGCGTCAACTTCGGCTCGACTTGCCGCAAGGAAGCTGACCATCGTGCCGTTGCCGACCGATGCAGGTCTGCCGTCGAACGGCAGCGTTACCCACAGATGCGGGCCGGGATCGTCCAACCCCCAGGTGGCACTGGTGGCATTGCTGTCGTACCCGTCGATCCGACGGTGCCCCAGAGGACCCAGCACCGCATCGAAAAATGCGATTGCGCGGGCAAGGTTGCCGGCCCCAAGCGAGACATAGCTGAACATCCCGATATCCTTTTTCTGGCCCGTTTGCTGATCCGCTTTCGCACTTTACCCCAGCGCCACAGGCTTGCAGAGTTACGTTGGGTAATCCCTGCACTGCAACGGGTTGGGGGTTCCACTCTTGCAGGCGCACAACTAGCATCTATCTTTGAACAACACCGGGCGCATCTGCAAGGCGAACCCGGGCAGCAGCAACAGTGGAGGAGAACTGCATGGACAGACGTTCATTCCTGACCAAGGCCTCGGTCGGCGGCATTGCCGCAGCGGGCGCCGCGACTCTGGCGGCCCCGGCCATCGCGCAGGAGTCACCGACCGTGACCTGGCGCGTGACCTCGTCGTTCCCGAAGTCGCTGGACACGATCTACGGCGCGGCCGAGACGATGTCGAAGTCTGTTTCAGAGGCGACCGACGGCAAGTTCACCCTTCAGGTATTCCCGGCGGGCGAACTGGTTCCGGGCCTGGAAGCCGCTGACGCCGTGTCGGCCGGCACCGTGGAAGCCTGCCACACCGCCAGCTATTACTTCTGGGGCAAGGATCCGACCTACGCGCTGGGATGTGCCACTCCGTTCGGCCTGAACTATCGCCAGATGAATGCCTGGCTGTATTTTGGCGGCGGCATCGACATGCTGAACGAGTTCTTCAACACCCAGAACCTGCACTACCTGCCGTGCGGCAACACCGGTGTGCAGATGGGTGGCTGGTATCGCAAGGAGATCAACTCTCTGGCCGATATGCAGGGCCTGAAGATGCGGATCGGTGGCTTTGCGGGCAAGGTTATCGAAAAACTGGGCGTCGTGCCGCAGCAGATCGCGGGTGGCGACATTTATCCGTCGCTGGAAAAGGGCACCATAGACGCCGCCGAATGGGTCGGACCCTACGACGACGAGAAGCTCGGCTTCTACAAGGTCGCGCCCTACTACTACTATCCCGGCTGGTGGGAAGGTGGCCCGACGCTGGCGACCATGATCAACACAGCGAAGTGGGCCGAGTTGACGCCCGCCTATCAGGCGATCCTGAAGTCGGCCTGCGAAGCGGCGAACTCGAACATGATGGCGAACTATGACTGGAAGAACCCGACAGCGCTGAAGTCGCTGGCGGCGAATGGCGCGCAGCTGCGGCCGTTCCCGCAGGACGTGCTCTCGGCGGCCTTCGATGCGGCAAACGCGGTCTATGCCGAGATCAGCGCCACCAATCCGACGTTCAAGAAGATCAAGGACAGCCAGAACGCCTTCAAGAAGGACGCCTATCTCTGGGCCCAGATCGCCGAATACAACTACGACGTCTTCATGATGGGGCAGCAGCAGGCTGGCAAACTCTGACCTCTGCTGATCGACAAGAAAGGCCCCGGATCGCTCCGGGGCCTTTTGCATTTTCTGCCTCACCTCACGGATTGATGACCGGAGCGCCCAGTTTCGGGCCGGGCAGGGCGGGCGCCAAGGTGCCACCGGTCACATCCGGGGTCCCAAGGTTGGGCGTCCCAAGGTTGGGCGCGCCCAAGGTCGGCGCACCAAGCGTCGTGCCACCACCGGGGGCAAGCGTCTGCAGCGTCGGCACCTTGATTTCGACCGTTGAGGGATCCACCACCTCGTCCTTGTAGTGCATGACCATCTGCGGGAAGGCGATGGTGATGCCGATCATCACGACCTGGATGATCACGAACGGCACCGCCCCCCAGTAGATCTGACCCGTTGACACCCCGTCCTGCCGCAGGCCCGTGACCTTGTCGATGTAGGGTGATTTTGGGGCCACGGACCGCAGGTAGAACAGCGCAAAGCCGAAGGGCGGGTGCATGAACGAGGTCTGCATGTTCACCGCAAGGATCACCCCGAACCAGATCAGGTCGATCCCCAGCGCCTCGGCCGGGGCGACCAGCAGAGGGACGATGATGAAGGCGAGTTCGAAGAAATCCAGAAAGAACGCCAGGAAGAACACCAGGATCGAGACGAAGATCAGGAACCCGGTCTCGCCCCCTGGCAGGCCGACCAGCAGGTGTTCCACCCAGACATGGCCGTTCACGCCGTAGAAGGTCAGGCTGAACATCCGCGCGCCGATCAGGATGAACATCACGAACGCCGAAAGCCGGGTGGTGGAGGCAAGGGCCTGACTGATCACCCCATAGTTCAGCCGCCCTTTCATCGCTGCCAGCACCATGGCCCCCAGTGCGCCCATGGCACCGCCTTCGGTGGGGGTGGCGATGCCAAGGAAGATGGTTCCCAGCACCAGAAACACCAGCGCCAGCGGCGGGATCAGAACGATGATGAACTGCTGCGCCAGCCGCGACATGGTGTTCAGGCCCATGGTCTTGTCGGTCACGGCATAGGCGTAAATGACGGCAACCCCGACGGTCGCCCCCAGAATGTCGGCATTTGCTCCTTGAGTCGGGTAAAGCCAGACATGCGCGCCGTAGCCGATGGCGATGCAGACGGCGATTGCCACCAGAAGCGAGGTCACGCCATGCCCCAGCGTCCGCGCCTCCAGCGGCAGGGCAGGGACCCATTGCGGCCGGATCATCGACACGGCGAAGATGTAGGCCATGTAAAGCCCGGTCAGCACCAGACCCGGAATGATCGCCCCGGCATACATGTCGCCCACCGATTTGCCCAACTGGTCGGCCAGTACGATCAGCACCAAAGACGGCGGAATGATCTGCGCCAGCGTGCCACTTGCCGCGATGACCCCAGACGCCACCCGCCGGTCATAACCATAGCGCAGCATGATCGGCAGCGAGATCAGGCCCATCGCGATGACGGATGCCGCGACAACGCCCGTGGTGGCCGCCAGAAGCGCGCCGACGATGATCACGGCATAGGCGAGCCCGCCCCGGATGGGCCCGAACAGCTGGCCTACGGTATCCAGCAGGTCCTCGGCCATGCCGGATCGTTCAAGGACGATGCCCATGAAGGTGAAGAAGGGGATGGCCAGCAAAGTGTCATTCGACATCGTCCCCCAGACCCGTTGCGGCATGGTGCCGATCAGCGCCCAGTCCAGCGTGATGTTGCCCGCGGAATAGGGCGCAAGCCACACGCCGACGGCG
>JANMGI010000074.1:0-4642 GCA_031374565.1 Paracoccaceae bacterium
GGACTCCGGTGCAGCGGATTCGGCTGCGCTTCGCTTATCACCAGCCATTGCGGTTGCAAACGGGCACGACCGCTAACAGTGCGAAAATCGCTGTGGGTGAAGCAATTGCGTCAGAAGGCGTTCAGGAAGCGGTCGACATCGGCTTCGGTGGTTGACCAGCTGGCGACGAGACGCGCCTTCTCACGGCCTTCCGGGGCGGGGAAGCGGTAGTAGGCGGCTCCGGCGACCTCCAGCCTTTCGTGGTGGCCTGCGGCCCATTCGGGGAAGAGCATGTTGGCATCGGCGGGGGGCACATGGGCCTGCCGGTCGCGAAGGCCCTGCACCAGCCGTTGTCCCATTGCATTGGCCTGCGTGGCCAGCCGCAGCCAGAGGCCATCGGTCAGATACGCCTCCATCTGCGCGGAAAGGAACCGGTGCTTCGAGAAGAGATGCCCGCCCCGCTTGCGGCGAAGCTCCAGCTCCCACGCCTTGTCGGGGTTGAAAAGGACGACGCCTTCGACCCCCAGGCAGCCGTTCTTGGTGCCGCCCAGTGACAGCACGTCGATCCCCGCCTTCCAGGTCATCTGGGCCGGGGTGGCCCCCGTGGCCACCAGCGCATTGGCAAAGCGCGCGCCGTCGAGGTGGCAAGGGATGCCTTTGGCCTTGGCGAGGGCCGTCAGCGTGGCAATCTCGGTGGGTGTGTAGACTGTTCCGGCCTCGGTTACGTTGGTCAGGGACAGCATCCCTCGCTGGACGCCGTGGACGCCGCTTTCGCCGGTCGTCGTGAGGGCGGCTCCAAGGCCTTCCGGGGTGATCTTGCCATGGTCACCCGGGACAAGCACCAGTTTGGCCCCGGAATAGAACTCGGGCGCGTTGCATTCGTCTTCGGCGATATGGGCGTGGCGGTGACAAAAGACGCCGCCCCAGGGTGGGCAATAGGTGGCGATGGCCAGCGCATTGGCGGCGGTGCCGGTGGCGACAAGGCGGACCTCGGCTTGGGGTGCCTCGAACAGGTCGCGCACAAGGTCGGTCACCCGTTCCATTGCGGCATCCGCGCCGTAGGACCGATCATAGCCTTCATTTGCCTTCAGGATCGCGGCCATGACTTCGGGGGCAGCACCAGAGGTGTTGTCGGACGCAAAACGCATCAGGGGTTTTCCTCGATCAGATAGTCTTCCCAGTCATCCTCGGGGATGTCGAGTTCCGAGAGGGTCAGCCCCCGGATCGATTCGCCGGAAGTGTGGGCGCTTTGCGGGTCGCCGGTCAGCAACGGGTGCCAATCCGGCAATCTTTTCTTCTGGAACAGCAACTTGTAGGCGCAGGTCGAGGGCATCCAATAGGCGATCTTTGGCAAGGTCTTCGGTGTCAGGACCACGCATTCCGGCACATGCATCTTGCGATTGGGGTAGTCCATGCACTGGCAAGTGTCCCCATCGAACAACCGGCACGCAATGCGGGTGTAGGCGACTTCGCCGGTGTCTTCATACTCCAGCTTGTTCAGGCAGCACTTGCCGCAGCCGTCACACAGGGCCTCCCACTCGGCCTGCGTCATCTTGGTCAGGGGAACGGTTTCCCAGAAGCGGGGGCGGAGTTGGGTCATTCGGGCAAGGTGCGGTGGCCGAGCGGAAAAGGGAAGGGGCTACAGCGCTGCAAGAATCATACGCGCCTTCTGGCAGTCGGCGTCCATCTGGGTGATCAGCGCGGGCAGGCCGTCAAACTTCAGTTCCGGGCGCAAGAAATCCACTAGCGCGATCGAAAGGTGATGGCCGTAAAGGTCGCCCTTGAAGTCGAAGAGGAAGGTTTCAAGGTTCGGCACCTCACCCGCGAACATCGGCCTGACGCCAAGGCTGGCAGCGCCCATGTAGGCCCCGGCATGGGGGCCGGTCAGAACGTCGACCTTCACGGCATACACTCCGAAACGCGGCAGGTGCAGGTTGGCCAAGGCCATGTTGGCGGTCGGATAGCCCAGCTCGCGCCCGCGCTTTTCGCCGTGGATCACTTCGCCTTCGATCCGGTGCAGGTGGCCCAGCATGTCGGCCGCATCGCGGGGGCGGCCTTCGGTCAGGGCCTGACGGATCGCGGTAGACGAGACCTCACGCCCGCCGATTTCGACCAGCGGCGCGATGGTTGTGGTAAAGCCGAAGCGGTCCCCAAGGCGGCGCAGGTCCTGCGCAGTTCCGGCGCGGCCCTTGCCGAAGCAGAAATCAGCGCCGATGACGACGTGGTCGATACCAAGCCCTTCGGCCAGGACGTCCCGGGCGAACTCTTCCGGGGTCAGCGCTGCCAGCGCGCGGTTGAACGGCAGCTGGAACAGATGTTCGACGCCCAGCTTGGCCAGCCGGTTGGCCCGTGCCTCGGCGTTCATCAGGCGGAACGGCGGGGAAGCGGGGGCAAAGAACTGCCGGGGATGCGGCTCGAACGTAAGAATGCCCAGCGGGCCGCGGGTGCGCGCAAGGTCGATCACGGAAGCGTGGCCAAGATGCACGCCGTCGAAATTGCCCATGGCACAGGACGCGCCCCGGGCGGTGGGATCAAGCCACTGGAAATCCTGATGAATCTGCATTGACGCCCTTGCAAGGGGCGCTTGCCCCGTCAGTCGAACTTGCGGCTGGGCGCCAGAACCAACGCTTCACCCTTCAGGACAACGGTTTTACCCACCAAGGCGAGGGTTTCAAGGGTCACCCTACGTTTGGCGTGGTCGATGGCTGTTACCGTGACCTCGGCCCGGACCATGTCGCCGGGGCGGACCGGGGCCATGAACCTGAGCGATTGGCCAAGGTAGACGGTGCCGTGGCCGGGCAGTTGTTCGCCAATGACGGCCGAGATCAACCCGGCGGTCAGCATTCCGTGGGCGATGCGACCTTCGAAGATGGTGTCTTGCGCGTATTGTTCATCCAGATGGACGGGGTTGCGGTCGGTGGACACCTCGGCAAAAAGCTGGATATCCCGGTCGGTCACGATCTTCAAAAGGTGGCGGGACATGCCGATTTCGATGTCCTCGATGCAGATCGTGCCGCGGGGCATGTTGTCGAGCATGGGGTCAGGTTCCCTTCCGGTCATGCGGGAACGCTAGCACAGGCTTTGTTGCAGGCCAATCCGCCGCGCAAGAAATGTTCAATCGGAACAGGGTATGCGACCGAAAGTTACTTCTGGGCTAGCGTAGGCGGCCCATGGCGTAGGTGGACGACAGCTCGTGGTCATCCAGCCACCTGTCCAGACGGGCCTGATCGGGGTTCTCGACATCCGCGCCGAAGTGTTCTGCCTCAAGGCCCCCGGTGATGAAGATCGTGTCCAGCCCTTCGGACATGCCACCTTGGACATCGGTGGAAATCCCGTCGCCGATGCACAGGATCTGCGGATCGGCGGGGGCCCCTGCCTCGATCAGGCGGCGGCGCGCGAGGTCGTAGATCGGGGGGTGAGGCTTACCGAAATAAAGCGCGGTGCCGCCCAAGTCTTCATAGGCCTTGGCCAGAGCCCCGGCGCAGTAAAGCCGCTTGTTGCCCATGTCGACAACGATGTCCGGGTTCGCGCAAAGCATTGGCAGATCGAGAGTTTTGCCCAGAAGAAGCGCTGCGCGATAGTCGTCGGGTGTCTCAGTGAAATCATCGGCGAGGCCAGTGCAAACGATGCCGGTTGCATCCTTCAGGGCGACCCGTTCGATGGGGGGCTGGGTCGCGGCGTAGGCGGCCAGATCCTCGGCGAAATCGGTGAAGAACGCTTCGTCCTTCACCGCGCCGATGTGGTGGACCTTCCGGCCAACCGCGCCTGACAGCATCCCCATCTGCGCGGCATCGCCCGAGGTCACGACGATATCCCAGGCGTCACGGGGCACACCAAGGCCGTCCAATTGCTTGATCACGCTGGATTTCGGTCGGGGCGCGTTGGTCAAGAGCACGACCTTGCCGCCAGTCGCCCGGAAGCCCTGCAAAGCCGCAACGGCTGCCGGAAACGCAGTCTGGCCATTGTGCAGGCAACCCCAAAGGTCGCAGAACACGGCGTCGTAGCGGCCGGTCAGGTCGGCAAGCGTGCGGATGATCTCGGTCATGAAAAGGGCCTTTCAAGGTAAAACGGGCGTCAGTTTTCGGTCTGGAAGTCGTATGGAACGCGGCCATACGCGCGCCCATACGACGTTCTGCGCAACGCCCTTTGGGCGTCAGAGCTTGAGCGCCGGGATGATCTGCTTCTTGCGGCTCATGATGCCGGGCAGGACGACCGTATCGCCGGTGACGGTGCAACCGAAGGACGCCTCGGCCATCTGCTTGACCAGGTCGTTCGGGACCAGAAGCGTCGCCTCTTCGCGAAGGATGTCGACGACGAACAGCAGCACTTGATCGGCACCGTCTTCCTTGGCCACGTCGACCATGGAGCGCATCAGGCTGGCCTTGCGGTCCAGCACGATCTTCGGCGCGGTGGTCTCCAGCACCGAGACGCGCAATTCTTTCCCCGCGACGGTGTATTCCTTCGAATCCATCCGCAGAAGTTCGGCGTCCGAGAAGGCGGAAACGTCGGACTTGGCTTCGAACATCTTCGCGGCAAGATCGGGAATCGACACACCGATGTCGGCGGCAAGTTTCATTGCCACGGTCTTGTCGTGGTCGGTGGTGGTGGGCGAGCGGAATTCCAGCGTGTCCGAGACGATGCAGGAGAGCATCGCGCCCTTGAT
>JANMGI010000136.1:0-2193 GCA_031374565.1 Paracoccaceae bacterium
TCGCGCGGGGTGCTGGAAACCTGCGGTTTCAAATATGAAGGCGTGGCGCAAAGCTATCTTCAGATCAACGGACGCTGGCGAAACCATGTGCTTTACGCCAACCTGCGCGGCGACCGGCGGGGTCGGACGGACGTCGGCTGAGGCTTCGGGCGGGTGTTGAAATGAGCGCGTTCCGCGCTGGTCCTTTGTCTCGCGGCTTTGCGTGAAGGACGCAAAGACGCTCGGGCCTGCTCCGCAGGGGATATTTGGAGAAGAGAAAGCGATGCGCGTTCGGGTCGCCTTGCTGAGAGGTGTGAATGTCTCGGGTGCTGGCAAACTGCCGAGGGCGGAGTTTCGCGCGATGCTGGCGGGGCAGGGGTTGGGGCGGGTCGCGATCTATATCCAATCCGGCAATGCGGTCTTCGAAAGCGATCTAGGCACGCCCGAGCTGGAAGCGATGATCCGCGCGGCGGTTTTCGCCCGCTTCGGCTTTGCGCCGGAAACCTTTGTCCTTGGCGAAGACGAGATTGCGGCGGCGTTGACCGACCATCCCTTCGCCGATGCCGACCCCAAGCTTGTACATGTCGTGTTCCTGCGCGAGACGCCTGCGCCGGACGAGGCTGCGTTGCGCGCGCTGGCGTTGCCGGGGGATGGCTGGCACATCGGGCCGCGCCGGTTCACGCTGCACACGCCGGGGGGCTTTGGGACCTCGAAGCTTGCGGAAAAGCTGCCGCGCCTGCTGTCCGGTCCGATGACGGCGCGCAACCTGCGCACGGTGGCGGCCTTGCAGGCGATGGCACGGCGCGGCTGACCTCGCGCAGCCGTGATCGGCATCATGGATGACGCGGGCGCGATCCGGGTTACCCTTGCACTGACCGGAGGTGTCTGCATGCGCCTGATCCCCATCCTGTGCCTGATTGCGCTCCCGGCCTTCGGGCAAGACCGCATCCCGTCGCATTGCATCGCGGTGGCGGCGGCTGAGCCAACCGTGATCCCTGTGGCTTTGCAGGACGGGCTGGAACCGGGCAGCGTGCTGATCCGCTATCTGGATCATGCCAGCTTTGCCATTGTAACCGCGGATGGCACTGTCGCGGTCACGGATTATACCGGCTATCTTGGCACCCAAGGTCTGGTGCCGGACGTGGCGACGATGAACAACGCACACCACACGCATTGGACGGCAAGCCCCGACCCGCGCATTCCGCATGTGCTGAAGGGTTGGCCGGAGGGTGGCGTCGTGCCGGAGCATCGGCTGGACTTGGGGTCGATGCTGGTGCGGAACGTGACCACGGACACGCGGGGTCCGTTCGGGGAAGGCGCGCGGAAGGACGGCAACTCGATCTTCATCTTCGAGGCTGGGGGGCTTTGCATCGGGCATCTTGGGCATCTGCACCAGATCCCCTCGGACGAACAGTATGCGGCGATCGGGCGGCTGGACGTGGTGATGGTGCCGGTCGATGGCGGCTACACGATGCGCCTTCAGGATATGGCGGGGGTGGTGCGGCGGCTGCGTTCATCGGTGGTGATCCCGATGCACTGGTTCAGCCAGGATTCGCTGGAGCAGTTCCTTGCTGAGATGTCGCCGGAATTCACCGTGGTGGAAACCGGCGGGGCACAGATCGCGCTGTCGCTGGATGATCTGCCGGCGCAGCCGACGATCATGGTGCTGGAACCGGCCTATCTCGACTAGCCTCTCCGGCTGCCCTTGATATGAAGGGCGGGAAGGAGACGCCCATGCTGACCCCCTGTGATCCCGGATTTGTGGCGATGTTGTCGGGCCTCTTGCCCGAGGGCACGCTGTCAGCGCCCGAAGCGCGTCATCTTGAGGAACCCCGTGGCCGGTGGCAGGGGCAGGCAGGGGTGTTGGCACGGCCCCGGACCACGGCAGAGGTGGCCGTCATTGTGCGGGCCTGTGCGGCGGCGCGGGTCGGGATCGTGCCGGTCAGTGGGGGGACCGGGTTGGTCGGGGGGCAGATCATGGGGGCGGGGCCTGCTCCGGTCCTGCTGTCGATGGAGCGGATGGTGGCGCTGCGTGGTATCTGGCCGCAGGAAAACGCGATGGTGGTCGAGGCTGGGATGGTGCTGGCCGATGTGCAGGCCCATGCGGCATCAGCCGGGCGGTTGTTCCCGTTGTCGCTTGCGTCCGAGGGCAGCTGCCGGATTGGCGGGAACCTCGCCTCCAACGCGGGGGGGACGGCGGTGCTGCGCTACGGC
>JANMGI010000162.1:0-2603 GCA_031374565.1 Paracoccaceae bacterium
GGCCCGGTCCACGCCTTCGTGCAACGAACACAGGTCCCCCGACAGAATGTCCGGCAGCATCGGCACCACGCGGTCGGGGAAATAGGTCGAGTTGCCCCGTTTCCGCGCCTCACGGTCCAGCGCCGACCCCGGGGTCACGAAATGCGCCACGTCGGCGATGGCGACCCAGATCACGAAGCCGCCGGGGTTGCCCGGATCGCTGTCCACTTCCGCCAGCACCGCATCGTCCCGGTCGCGCGCGTCGACCGGGTCGATGGTCACCAGCGGCAACTCCCGCAAATCCTCGCGTCCCTTGAGGCCCACCGGCTTCGCGGCGTCAGCCTCGGCAATCACCGCGTCGGGGAACACATCCGGGATGCCATGCTGATGGATCGCAATCAGGCTTGCCGCCCGTGGCCCCGCCGGATCGCCCAGCCGCGCCACGACCCGCGCCGCAGGCAACCCCAGACGCCGCGCGCCCACCGCCTCGGCCTCGACCAATTCGCCATCCTTGGCACCGCCCGTCATGTCCGACGACACGCGCCATTCCTTATCGCTGCCCTTTTCGATGGGCTGGATCCGCCCACCTTCGGCATTCACACGGAACACCCCCAGCACCTTCGCCGGGTTCGACCCCAGCTTGCGGATCAGCCGCGCCTCATAGGCGTAGTCGTCCAGATCCACCTTCGCCAGCCGCGCCAGAATCTTGTCCCCGCCGCCAAGCGCCGGATCGCCCTTCTTCGGGATGATCAGGATGCGCGGGCCTTCCTCCACCCCCTCTTCCAGCGGCTTTGCATAAAGGTCGCCCTGCCCATCCGGCGGCAGGACCTGCAACACCGCGACCGGGGGCAACACCCCCCTCTCGTGGAACCGGCGGTCGGTCTTTTCGACCACACCCTCACCTTCCAGCTCGCGCAGCATCGCTTTAAGCTCGATCCGCCCATCACCCTTGATCCCGAAGGCCTTGGCAATGTCGCGCTTGGCCGAAAGGCCGGGGTTCTGCGAAATCCACTGACGGATTTCATCCTTGGAGGGCAAAGGTTTCATGGCCCAAGGCCTAGCACGCCGCCCAACCCAAGACCACCCGGCCATCCCTTTCACATTTGCACAAATATCCCCGCCGGAGGCATGTCCGAGGAGAAGCGCGCAAGCGCGCCGACGAGACAAAAGGCGTGCGCGTCAGCGCTCAATTTCGAAAGCCGCTGGTTAAAGGGCCCGGCGCATGTGGCGGTGCGGGATGCCAGCATCCAGGAACTCGTCGCCCTCGACCGCAAACCCAAGCTTCTCGTAGAACCCCGTCGCATGGCTTTGCGACCCCAGATAAGCCTCGGTCACCCCCGGCTGATCCCGCAGCACGTCCAGCGCCGCGCGGATCAGCCCGGCACCAAGCCCCGTGCCCCGCGCCTTGGCCACTACGCAGACCCGGCCGATCTTGCCGACATGCCCCTTCACCAAAAGCCGCGCCGTCCCCACCGGCACTTCGCCGTCAAGCGCCAGAAGGTGGATCGCGACCTCATCCAGACCGTCCACCTCATCAGCCTCGCTGACGCCCTGTTCCTCGATGAACACCACCCGGCGCAGGCGTTGACAGGTGGCGATGTCGCGCGTGACCGTTATCACGCGAAATAGTCCTGCAAGATGCGGCCATAGATTGCCTTCAGCTGGTCGATATGCGCCACGTCCACCCGTTCATCGACCTGATGCATCGTCTTGCCCACCAGACCGAATTCCACCACCGGGCAATGGTCCTTGACGAACCGCGCGTCCGAGGTCCCTCCGCTGGTCGAGGCGACGGGCTTCCGCCCGGTTTCGGCCTGCACGGCTTTCGCCACCAGTGCCGACAACTCACCCGGGGGGGTCAGGAACGCCTCGCCCGATACGGATATCTTCAGCACGATCTCCACCCCGGTCGCTTCGGCCACCGCTTCCGCCTCATGGCGCAGCCAGGATGACAACGTGTCACCGGAATGCGTGTCGTTGAAGCGAATGTTGATCTTCGCCGTGGCCTTTGCCGGAATCACGTTGCCCGCCGGATTGCCGCAATCGATGGTGGTGATCGCCAGGGTCGAGGGGTCGAAATGCTGCGTCCCCCGGTCCAGAGGCTCGGCTTCCAGCCGGGCCAAAAGCTTGACCAGCGCCGACAGCGGGTTCTTTGCGCGGTGCGGATAGGCGCTGTGACCCTGCACACCTTCGACCGTGATGGCGCAGGTCAGCGACCCGCGCCGCCCGATCTTCATCATCTCGCCCATCTCGTTCGGGCAGGTGGGTTCCCCCACCAGGCAATGCGTCATCCGCTCGCCGTTGAACGCCATCCAGTCCAGGATCGCCACCGTGCCGTCGCGACCCTCGCCCTCTTCGTCCCCGGTGATCGCCAGGATCACCGCGCCGTCAGGGGGGGTCTCGCGGACGAAATCCACCGCTGCCGCGACAAAGGCCGCCACCCCCGATTTCATGTCACAGGCCCCCCGGCCATACATGAAGCCCTCGTCCATCTCTGCCCCGAACGGGTCATGGCGCCAGGCATCGGCGTCGCCCACGGGTACCACGTCGGTGTGGCCGTTGAAGCCGAACGCCTTGTTCGCCCCCTGCTTGCCCCAGCGCGCATAAAGGTTCGCAATCCCGCC
>JANMGI010000217.1:0-2920 GCA_031374565.1 Paracoccaceae bacterium
AGCGGGATCACGTGGTCGCCCGGTTTCAGCGATTTGACCCCGGGGCCGCATTTGACCACGACACCCGCGCCTTCATGGCCCAGGATCGAGGGAAAGATGCCTTCGGGGTCGGCACCGGACAGGGTGAATTCGTCGGTGTGACAGATGCCGGTGGCCTTGATCTCGATCAGGACCTCGCCGTCCTTCGGGTCGTCAAGGTTGACCTCCATCACTTGCAGCGGCTGACCTGCGGCGACTGCAACGGCGGCACGGGTGCGCATATGGTATTCCTCCCTGACGATTTTTCGGAACCTGTGCCAATCTGGGGCGTAAAGCAATGAGGGATTCTGTTCCCCCGCCTCAAGGATGAAACCTATGAAACATGCATTTGCCCTGCTGCTCTGCGCACCGCTTCTGGTGTCGGCCTGTGTGATGGAACCAATGCCTATGCCATCCCCTGATCCGGGGCCGGACGCCTGCCGGGCAAGCGAGTTGCAGTATCTGGTCGGCAGACCGGGCGTGGTGCTGGACGGGATGCGCTTCAGCCAGGACCTAAGGGTGATCCAATACGGCATGGCGGTCACGATGGACTATAACCCCTACCGGCTGAACATCTGGCTGGACCGCCGCGATGTGATCGAGCGCGTCACCTGCGGCTGACGCAAAAGGCCCCGGACGCAGGTCCGGGGCCCTTGCGATGCCATGCGTAGAGAAGGATCAGTTCGCTGCGCGGAATTCGGTGTGGCAGTCCTTGCACGCCCCGCCGAGGGCACCCATGCCGGCGCCGATGCTTTCGGCCGAGGCGACATCCATCGCGGTTGCAGCGTCACCCAGTTTCTTCGCGTCGGCCAGAAATTCTTCCCAGTTCGTCCAGATTTCGGGTTTGGCTTCCGAAGCCGGATCGGCAGCGCCCTGGTCCTTGAAGGCGGTCTCGATGGCGGCGGCGTCCGCGATCAGCGCAGCCTTCGCCGCTTCGGCAGCAGCAGCGTCATAGGCGGCCTTGCCACCGGCAATATCGCCGAGGACCCCGATATTCTTGCCGATGTCGCGCATCAGGTCCGACCGCGCCTTGGCGTTCGGGTCGGTGCGGTCGCCCTTGGCATAGGCGGCCCCGGCAATCACAACAGCACCGATCAGTATCACTTTGACAAATTTCATCCAGCAGCTCCCGCGTTGGCTTTGCCAAGTCACTATAGGCGCGACATTGCGTCGCGGTAGTCTTCGCGTTGTGCCCTCACGCACTCGTCATCTGCGGTGGTAGCGGACTCGACAGGCTCGTGGCGGGATGGCAAGACAGGAACATATAAAGAACATCCGAGTCGGTGATGGTGGGGCGACGCATCCTTTCCCTGTGGTTTCCACGGCTGGCGGCCGACCGGGTCGCACGGCGGCGGGGGGATGTGGTGCCCACGCCTCTGGCTGTCGTGGGCGACCGCAACGGGGCGCAGGTGCTGGTGTCGCTGTCGCCCGAGGCCGAGGCGGCAGGTCTGGCGCTTGGCCAACCCCTGCGCGATGCGACGGCGATCTGCCCCACCCTTCTGACGGTGACCGCCGATCCGCTGGCCGAAGCGCGATTCCTTCTGACGCTGCGCCGCTGGGCGGGGCGGTTCTCGCCCTGGGTGGCCGAAGAACCGCCCGCCGGGCTGATGATCGACCTGACCGGGGCGGCGCATCTTTACGGCGGCGAAGAGGGCGTGCTGGCTCAGGTGGCCGAGGATTGCGAGGGGCTGGGTCTGACGGTGCGCGCGGCGATTGCCGACACGCCGGGGGCGGCCTGGGGGCTGGCGCGCTATGCCAGTAGCGGGGTCGCTCCGGTCCGGTCCGGCGATGCCATCGACCAGGAGGCCCGGGCGACCCGGTCCCGCGCGGCCAAGCGCCGGGGGTGGGAACGGGGCGGCGGTGCCCCCCGGCCCGTGACGGCGCGCGGGGCGGAAACCGCGCTGGTGGCCCCGCCGGGGCGCTTGCACGAGGCGCTGGCAGGGTTGCCGCTGGCGGCGCTGCGGCTGGACGGGGACGTGGTCGACCGGCTGATGCGGCTGGGCCTGCGTCGGGTGGGCGACATCATGGGTCTGCCCCGCGCAGCACTCGCCCGGCGCTTCGGGGCCGATACGCTGCGCCGACTGGATCAGGCGATGGGGCTGGAGCCCGAACCCGTCAGTCCCGCCCGCCCGCCGATGCATTTCGCCGTGCGGCTGACCCTGCCCGATCCCATCGGGTTGCGGTCCGATGTCGAGGCGGCGCTGGACCGTCTGCTGCCGCCCTTCTGCGACAAGCTGCGTGCCAAGGGCCGGGGGGTGCGGCGGGTGCTGTTTCAGGCCTTCCGGGCCGATGGCGGGGTCGCCTCGGTGGAAATCGGGCTGGCCCGCGCCGCCGACAGCCCCGACCGCATCCGCCCGCTCTTGCACCTCAAGCTGGACCAGATCGACGCAGGTTTCGGGATCGACTGCCTGCGGCTGGAGGCGCTTGCGACCGAAGCGGTCAGTGCCGTCCAGCATCGCGGCCAGCTTGAGGTGACGGCGCAGGCGCTGGCCCAGACACTGGAGCAGGCAGGTCGGGTTCCGGCAGGCTCGGCGCAAGGGTTGGAGGACCTGATCGGTCGCCTTGGTGCGCGGCTGGGAACCGAGGCGGTCCTGCGGCTGCATCCCGCCGACAGCCATGTTCCCGCCAAATCCGCCAGGGTGCTGATGGCCGCCTGGAGCCAGTCGCACGACGGCCCCTGGCCCGCCCCCCCTGCCCCGCGCCCGCTGGTGATGTTCCGCCCCGAACCGGTCGAGGCCCCCGAGATGCGCGAATTGGCGCGCGACCTGCCCACCCGGTTCCGCTGGCGACGGCGCGCGTTCACCGTGCGGATGGCGGTGGGCCCGGAACGGCTGCAACCGGAATGGTGGTTCGAAGACCCCGACTGGCGCGGCGGCACCCGCGATTACTGGCGGGTGGAAAC
>JANMGI010000235.1:0-5500 GCA_031374565.1 Paracoccaceae bacterium
GGCTTCCGCGACCAGTTGCAGGACGGGATGGCGCTGACCTTCGCCCGGCCCGAGATGACCCGTGCCCATCTTCTGCGCGCCGCTGCCCGCCAGTTCCCCGAAGGCGACGTGCAACACTGGTGGCTGCCGCATTCCGGCCAGGGCGTTCGGACCCGGATTTCGGATGACCGGGTCTGGCTTGGCTATGGTGTCGCGCGTTACGTCGCTGTCTCGGGTGACCGGTCAATCCTGGACGAGGAGGTGCCCTTCCTGGACGGCCCGCCGGTGCCCAAGGGTGCGCATGACGACTTCTTCCAGCCGCAAGCCTCGGAAGAGACTGCGTCGCTGTTCGAACACTGCGCCCGCGGCATCGATCAGGCAATCGAACTGACCGGCAAGAACGGCATGCCCCTGATCGGCACCGGCGACTGGAACGACGGGATGAACCGGGTGGGAGAGGACGGCCATGGCACCAGCGTCTGGCTGGGCTGGCTTCTGATCGCCACCATCGACATGATGGCCCCGCTGGCCGACACCCGCGACCCTGCCCGCGCTTCCCGTTGGAGAGCCCACGCGAAATCAGTGCTTCAAGCCATCGAGACCGACGGCTGGGACGGGGAGTGGTACCGGCGCGGCACCTTCGACGATGGCAGCCTTCTCGGTTCGGCCAGTTCCGATGAATGCCGCATCGACAGCATCGCGCAGTCCTGGGCGGTCCTTTCAGGTGCAGCCAAGCCGGAACGGGCGCGCACCGCCATGGCCTCGATGACCAAACACCTTGTCCAACCCGACCCGGGCCTTGCTCTCCTTTTCACGCCGCCTTTCGACCGCACGGCCCTCGACCCAGGCTATATCAAAGGCTACCCGCCGGGCCTGCGCGAAAACGGAGGCCAATACAGCCATGCGGCCATGTGGGCCGTGCTGGCACATGCAAAACTGGGTGACGGGGACGCCGCCCACGGGCTGTTTGCGATGCTGAACCCGATCAATCATGCCCTCACTTCTGCGGATACTGAACGCTACAAGGTCGAACCCTATGTCGTGGCAGCGGATGTCTATTCCACGCCGCCCCATGCCGGTCGCGGCGGATGGACCTGGTACACCGGGTCCGCCGGCTGGATGTACCGCGCCGGGATCGAGGGGATCTTAGGCCTGACCCGCAAGGGAGATTCTTTATGTCTCAATCCCTGTCTCCCGGTCTCATGGCCAGAACTGAACCTATCGATCACGCTGGGGAACGCCCGGTACAGCATTTCGATTCTCAACCCTGACCGCGCAGGTTCCGGCGTTCGGTCCGCTCATCACAACGGCGTCGCCCTCACCGTGTCGGTGGACGGATTGTCGATCCCCTTGCAGGACGGTGACCATCAGATCACTCTCGTCCTCGGATCAGCGCCGCTCTGAGGCGCAGCGCCTTTTGCAGTCGCCTCGCCCCGCCCGGCCCGGCCGAACAGCTCCTCCCGCTGCATGTCCACGATATCGCACTCTTTGCTCGGGCTTTGCGCTTGGCCCAAAATCCTCGGAATGCACGTATGGCGAGGGTGTCAACTACGCCTGGAGCAAGTTCTCCTGACGACTATGGGGGGACAGTTTCTCGAAAGGCAGATGTGGGCCGAAAGCAACCAACTTTCTGGGCCTCTGAAAATCAGAGACGCCGAGCACGGGGGTTAAGTGACACAGCCAAGCTGCGAGCAACGTATCGACGGCCGGAGTCTTTTTGGTTGCGCACTGCCGCCTATCGTCCTGATCGACGGGAACTGTCCACGTTAACCTGAGTTTAACCTTGCAAGAGAAGGAAGGGAGGGCACCGTGGAACGTATTGCAGTCATCGGCACTGGACCAACCGGCATCTATACTTTCGCCGCCCTGCTCAAATCATCGAAACAGACTTCGTTTTCTTTGTTTGAGAAGGGTGAACAGGTCGGCATTGGCTTCCCATACTCCCCCGAAACGTCGGCAAAATCGATGCTCGCGAACATTGCGAGCATCGAGATTCCGCCGATCCTGACCCAGTACATCGATTGGCTTCAGGATCAACCTGACGAGCGGCTGATATCATATGGCCTTGATCCCCACGATCTTGACGAGCGCCAGTTCACCCCGCGCCTTCTGTTGGGCGAGTATTTTCGTGACCAACTTTTGGGGTTGGTCGATCAGGCCAGAGACTCCTGGGGGCATGTCGATATCCACGAGTCAACCGAAGTCACAGATATTACCGGCAGGGACGACGGTCTTTTCCTGAAAACCACAGCCGGTACTGTCGAAGGCCCTTTTGATTCCGTAGTTCTGTCTACTGGCCATCAATTTCCCGACGCCGACGAAGCGACCAGGTCCTATTTTCCCAGTCCTTGGTCCGGGCTGATTCAGGCAAAAGTTCCGGCGGTCCGCGTCGGAATCATGGGCACATCGCTCAGCTCGATCGACGCGGCGATGGCGGTTGCCACCCAGCATGGCCGATTTCGGCGCAAGATGGGGGCGCTGTCGTTCGAGATCGAGACGAAGGATCTGCAGATAACGCTGATGTCCTGGACAGGGGTCCTTCCAGAGGCGGATTTCTATTGCCCGCTGCCCTATCGGCCACTTCATATCTTGACCGATGACGCTGTAGCCGCCTGCGCGGATCAGGCCAAGCCCCTGGATGCAGTCTTCGAGCTGGTTCGCGCCGAACTTGCCTTAGAAGATCCCACCTACGCGCAAAAAATCAAGTTGGCTGGGCTGACTGTCGACACCTTTTCAGAGGCATATTTTTCAGACCGCGAGACGCGAGATCCATTCCAATGGGCGCGGATGAACCTTGACGAGGTCGAATACAACAAGGCGCATCGCATCACCGTGCCGTGGCGCTATGCCCTGCTTAGAATGCACGAAAAGGTCGAGAAGATTGTGCCAAATCTTTTACCCGCGGA
This sequence comes from Paracoccaceae bacterium, assembly GCA_031374565.1. Lineage (GTDB taxonomy): Bacteria > Pseudomonadota > Alphaproteobacteria > Rhodobacterales > Rhodobacteraceae > Tabrizicola. Next base: position 2,886 of record JANMGI010000235.1, read on the forward strand.
CCGCAAGCGTTTTGACGGCGGGCTGAAGACGGTCTTTGTCGACAACTATGCCGCTGTCCCGTCGGAGTCCATTCGTCGCCTTATTGCCTTGCATAGTGCGGGGGTGCTTTCGGTGCTGGCTTTGGGTGACGACTACGACCTTGACCGGAAATCTGATCGCACGGTCATCCGCGCCAAGGGTGCAAGCCACGTGTTCGATGTGTTCATCGATGCGCGCGGCCAGCAACCGCTGAAAACTGCGGATCTGCCATTCCCGTCTTTGCGAAAAGCGCTGCTCGGCGCAGGTCAAGACATCCCCAGGGTCGGTGGAACCTACAGTCTGAACGGCGTTCCTGGCTATTCCGGACGGCTTTTTCTGGCTGCGATCCCCTACCTCATGCACGACCGGCCGTTCGTTCAGGGGATCACCGCAAGCGCCGAGATCGGGGCAGCAATTGCGCAAGGACTGTCAGCGGACCGGACATGCCGTCAACGGTCCTGAACTGCTTCGGGCGGCATGATTGAAACCAAAATGGAGAGGATCAAGACCATGGCGAGCAAGCAAGATACGACCTCCGCCCTTCCCCAGGGATATGGCGGTGAGACGCAACAGCGCGGAGGCAACGCTCTGACCACAAATCATGGCGTTCCGATTTCGGACAACCAGAATTCCCTGAAGGCAGGGATGCGCGGGCCAACCCTTCTGGAAGATTTCGTGCTGCGGGAGAAGATCTTCCATTTCGACCATGAACGCATACCTGAACGGATCGTCCACGCCCGGGGCACCGGCGCGCATGGCTATTTTGAATGCACCGAGGCGATCCCGGAGTTGAGCCGCGCTTCTCTCTTCCAAAAGAAGGGCGCGAAAGTGCCGCTCTTCGCGCGATTCTCGACTGTCGCCGGCTCGAAAGGGTCCAAGGACACGCCCCGCGACGTGCGCGGCTTCGCGGTCAAGTTCTACACCGACGAAGGCAACTGGGATCTTGTCGGGAACAATATCCCAGTCTTCTTCATCCAGGACGCGATCAAATTTCCTGACCTGATCCATGCGGTAAAGCCGGAGGCTGATCGCGGTTTTCCGCAGGCGGCCTCGGCGCATGACACATTCTGGGATTTCATCTCGCTGATGCCGGAATCGATGCACATGATCATGTGGGCGATGTCCGACCGTGCCCTTCCGCGCAGTTTGCGGATGATGGAAGGCTTTGGTGTCCACACCTTCCGTCTAGTGAATGCAGAGGGCGAAGCGACCTTCGTCAAGTTCCACTGGCGCCCGCGTCTGGGTGTGCAGTCGACCCTGTGGGACGAGGCGGTGAAGATTTCCGGCGCCGACCCCGATTACCACCGCCGCGACCTTCACGACGCGATCAAGGCGGGCAACTTTCCGGAATGGGATCTGGCGATCCAGGTCTTCGACGAGGCCTTCGCCGATGCACAGCCCTATGACGTGCTTGATGCGACAAAGCTGATCCCGGAAGAGGACGTGCCGCTGCGCATCATCGGGCGGATGGTTCTGGACCGCTGGCCGGACAATTTCTTCGCCGAGACCGAGCAGGCGGCTTTCCTGCCCACCAACATCGTGCCCGGCATCGACTTTTCCAACGATCCGCTGCTGCAAGGGCGGCTCTTTTCCTATCTCGACACGCAGAAGTCGCGGCTGGGGACGACGAACTTCCACCAGATCCCGGTCAATGCCCCGAAATGTCCGATGCGGAACTTCCAGCGCGACGGGATGATGCAGACGATGGTCCCGAAAGGCCGGGCGAACTACGAACCGAACAGCCTCGCCGAAGCGGGTGAGGATGGCGGGCCGCGGGCCTCAGACCAGGGCTTCGTCTCGGTCGCCCGGTTCGAAGAACCTGCGACGGAAAAGCGCCGGGTGCGGGCAGAAAGCTTCGGTGACCATTTCAGCCAGGCGCGGATGTTCTTCGCCTCGCAGACCGAGGTCGAGCAGGGACATATCATCGGTGCGCTGGTGTTCGAGCTGTCCAAGGTCCAGCTGCCGCATGTCCGCGACAGGGTGCTGGCGCAACTGTGCAATGTCGGGGACGATCTGGCCGCGCGCGTCGCGGATGGGCTGGGGACGAAACTGCCACCAGCGATTTCACCCGTAAAGCCGGTGCTTGATCTGCCGGTGTCGGATGCGCTGTCGATCCTGAAGAAAACGCCCCCGCTGACGGGTAGGTGCCTGGGAATCCTGGTCACCGATGGCGCTGATCCGCGGTTGATTGCTGCTCTGCAAAAGGCCGCAATGGACGCGGGCGCATCGGTCAAGATCATCGCACAGAAAGTCGGTGGAGTAGTGCTTTCAGGCGGCAAGCGTTTGGCGGCAGATGAGAAGATCGACGGCGCGCCGTCGGTATTGTTCGATGCAGTGGCGTTGGTGGTCGCGGTCGAAGGCGCCAAGCTGTTGCTGGGTGAAAAGGCCGCACTGGACTTTGTCTCCGACGCGTATGCGCATTGCAAGGCGATTGGCCATTCGACTGGAGCGCAAGCGCTTCTGGACAAGGCGGGGGTATCGGCGGACAAGGCCGTTATCGCGTTGCCGGATGGGGTTGATCGGCTGGTGGCCCTGCTGTCGTCCCGGGAATGGCCGCGCGAGAAAAAGGTCAAACTGCCCGTCTGACTTGGGCGCA
>JANMGI010000239.1:0-2638 GCA_031374565.1 Paracoccaceae bacterium
GATCATCGTCTGCGTGCCGCATGGCGCGACCCCGGTGGAAAAGCGGGCGATCCGCCAGTCGGTTTTGTCCGCAGGCGCCAAGCGCGCAGGGCTGATTGCCGAACCCATCGCGGCGGCCATCGGGGCGGGAATGCCGATCACCGAACCGACCGGCAACATGGTCGTCGACATCGGCGGCGGCACCACGGAAGTTGCGGTCCTGTCCTTGGGCGACATCGTCTATGCCCGGTCGGTCCGCGTTGGTGGCGACCGGATGGATGAGGCCATTGTGAACTATCTGCGCCGCCATCAGAACCTGCTGATCGGCGAAAGCACGGCGGAACGGATCAAGACCAGCATCGGCACCGCGCGGATGCCCGATGACGGGCGCGGGTCTTCGATGACCATCCGGGGCCGTGACCTTCTGAACGGCGTGCCGAAGGAAACCGAGATCAACCAGGCGCAGGTCGCCGAAGCCCTTGCCGAACCCGTGCAGCAAATCTGCGACGCGGTGATGCAGGCGCTGGAGGCTACTCCTCCCGACCTTGCGGCGGATATCGTTGACCGGGGCGTGATGCTGACCGGGGGCGGCGCGCTTCTGGGAGAGCTGGACCTGTCGTTGCGCGAACAGACCGGGCTTTCGATTTCCGTGGCCAACGAGTCACTGAATTGTGTTGCCCTTGGCACCGGGAAAGCGCTGGAATACGAGAAGCAGCTTCGGCATGTGATCGACTACGACACCTGAGCCTTCTGCGGCGAAGGAAGCCTGACCCGTGGCCAAGAACCGCACCGCCCCCGAGGAATATTCGCGCCCGCTGCGCCGGCTGCTGGTCTGGCTGGCGCTGCTGGTGCTGTTCGTGTTCTTCATCCTGTGGCGCATCGACAGCCCGCGTGTCGAACGCTTCCGCGCAGCGCTGATCGACGCGGTGGTGCCGAACTTCGACTGGGCGATGCGACCGGTGACTATGTTCGCCGGGATGATCGACGATTATCAAAGCTATACCCGGATCTATGAGCAGAACCAGGAGCTGAAGCGCGAGTTGCAGCAGATGAAGGCCTGGAAAGAGGCCGCGTTGCAGCTGGAACAGAAAAATGCGCGCCTTCTGGACCTGAACAAGGTGCGGCTGGACCCGAAGCTGACCCATGTGACGGGCGTGGTCATGGCCGACAGCGGCAGCCCCTTCCGGCAGTCGGTCCTGCTGAACGTCGGCGCCCGGGACGGCATACGCGATGGCTGGGCGACGATGGACGGGATCGGTCTTGTGGGCCGCATCTCGGGGGTCGGCGAACGCACCAGCCGGGTCATTCTGGTCACCGATTCCAACAGCCGGTTGCCGGTGACGATCCAGCCGTCGGGGCAGAAGGCGCTGCTCAGCGGGGACAACTCGCCTTTGCCGCCGCTGGAATTCATTGAAGACACCGACGAGGTGCGCCCCGGTGACAGGGTCGTGACATCGGGCGACGGTGAGGTGTTCCCGGCGGGCCTTCTGGTGGGCCAGGTGGCGCTGGGGACGGACAAGCGGCTGCGGGTGGTGCTGGCGGCGGATTATCAGCGGCTGGAATTCCTGCGCGTGCTGCGCAGTCACAACCTGCAACCGATCACCGATCCCGGCAGTCTGGTCGCCCCGCCCGCCACTCTGCCATTGCCCGACACCTCGACCGAGGCCGCAGAGGCCGCCGCCGCTGCGCAGCCCGCCCCGACCGAAGGCGGCGATGTCGAGGCGGTCGGCTCTGGCGCTGCCGAAGGGGCCGGGACGGAGGCTGGCGATGGGTGAGTTCTGGCGCGAGGACCACTGGATCTTTCGCGGCCTTTTCCTGGTCATCGCCGTGGGGCTGCTTTTCATCCGGCTTTTGCCGCTGGGCAACGCGCCCGGGGCCCTTCCCGGCCCCGACCTTCTGGTCTGCGTGATCATGGCCTGGATCGTGCGGCGGCCGGATTTCCTGCCGATGCCCCTGATCCTTTTCGTGATCCTGGCCGAAGATCTGATCCTGATGCGCCCTCCCGGTCTCTGGACCGCCATCGTGATCATTGCCACCGAATTCCTGCGCGGGCGCGTCGCGCTCACGCGAGAGTTAAGTTTTCTGGTCGAATGGCTCTTGGTCTCGGGCGTCATGCTGGGCATGATGCTGGTCTACCGGTTGACCCTTGGCCTTGCCTTCGTGCCGCAAGCCCCGTTCGGCTTTGCCATCGTGCAGGTCCTGTGGTCCATCGCGGTCTATCCGGTGGTGGTGGCCCTGTCGCGACTGGCGCTTGACCTGCGCAAGCCCGCGACCGGTGAAGTCGACAATTTCGGGAGACGGTTGTGAGACGGACAGCCCGCGACAGCGAGGAAAGCAATCGCAGCCTCAACCGCCGCACCCTGTTTCTGGGTGGGGCGATGGGGGCGATGATCGCCGTTCTTGGCGCGCGGATGCGGTATCTTCAGGTCGATCAGGCCGATGAATTCAAGCTTCTGGCCGAAGAGAACCGCATCAATATCCGCCTGATCCCGCCCGAACGCGGGGTTATCCAGGACCGCAACGGCAAGGTGATCGCCGGGAACGAACAGAACTACCGCGTCGTCATCACCCGTGAAGCGGCAGGCGATGTCGATCTGGTGATGCGCCGCCTGGCCACGATCATCCCGATGACAGCCGAGGAAATGCAATCGACCATCGA
>JANMGI010000259.1:0-3232 GCA_031374565.1 Paracoccaceae bacterium
GCCATCCGGCCCCATCGCCTTTGCCATCAGATGCGCCGAAGCGACGCCGTTGCCATAGTTGTCGGCAGAGACAACCGAGACGTAATCCTGGCCAGCCACAAAACCCGCAGGAACATTGTCCATGAACACGAACTTTGCCCCTGCTTTGCCAGCGGCCTTGTAGGCAGCGGCGGTGGCCGTGGGGTCGGTCGGGATCGACACGATCACGTTGGGCGCCTGCGCCATGATGGTTTCCAGGTCGCTGACCTGTTTTTCGGGTTTGAAGCCCGCATCAGTGACTGCGATCACCTTGATGCCCATCGCGGCGAACTGTGTCTGCAGCCCGTTGATTTGCGCCCGGGACCAGTCATTGCCGCCGTAATGCATGACGATGGCGGCGGTCGCGCCCATATCCTTGATCTTGGCCAGTTCCTCGTCGCTCAGCACGACGGTGGAAGGGGCGGAAGGATTTTCGCCGTTCGGTCCCTTGGACAGGACGGTTTCCTGCAAAGCGGCCAAGGCGGTGTCGGGGTCGGCAAAGGCCTGGGCATTCAACCCAAGGATCAGGGCAAAGGCTGCGGCCGAGCCCATCAGGGCACGTCTGGTCATCATGATGTATTCCTCCAAAAAAGATGTGGGGTCGCCCCCGGCTATGGACCTGCGGTTCAACCCGCCATGGTCCGGTTCAGATATGCGTTGCTGATACGGGCCCCTTCGGCGGGGTCCGCCCAGCTGTCGAGTTCGGTGCAGACCCACCCGGCAAAGCCCACGTCTTTCATGGCCTGCAGAATGGGGCCGGTAGGCACATCGCCCCGGTCCAGCGGGGTGAAGGCGAAGGGGTCCTTCTGGAACCCTTTCAGATGCACATAACTGATGCGGTGCGCGTGATCGCGGATCAGCTGCGCCGGGTCGCCCCCGGCGGCGGCCAAATGGGCCGTATCGGGACAAAAGTCGATTTCCGTCAGGTCGAAAATCTTGGCGACCTCTGCCGGGCCTTCGACAATCGTGGAAAGGTGCGGGTGGTAATGCGCGCGCAGGCCACGCGCATCGGCAATCGCCTTGACCCGGTCCAGCGCTGCCCCAAGCTTGTGATAATCCGCCTCGCGCACCCCGTCGAAGCGCTTGGCCCCGCCGCCCACCACAAGATGCGGCACACCGAGTTCGGCGGCGCGGTCGGCGGCACGGGTCACGCGGGCCAACTCTTCGGGCAGGATGTCGTCAAAGATCAAGTTCCCGCCGGCATAAGTGGCAACCAGAGCAAGCCCGTTGTCGGCCAGAAGGCTGCGCATTTGGGCAGCGCTGTAGTCCAACAGGTTGCCGTCAAAAACTTCGACGCCCTCATACCCCGCCGCCGCGATGTCGGCAAAGGCGCGGTCCATCGCGCCAAAGGTGCGATAGCTGAGTTCGGTGATCGAAGTGACACCGACGGCATTGCCGCCAAGCACACCCCAACAATTGGCGTGATATGCCAGTTTCCACGCTGCCATCAGTTACCCCTCCCCGCTTTGTGCCTGGCGGGACTTTGTCCGCCTGACTGAGTTTTTTCGCGGCTTCCTCAAGCCGTAGGAGTGTCATTATGCCCATAATCAAACTATGTCAATTATATTTCTGCGGATGTGACCTTTCTTTTGCTGATTTTCAGCAAAAGTATTTCCTTGAACCACGGAAGCGACCACACTATCAGTGTGGATAACGAGCACAGGAGTAGCTTTTGTCTCTGCACGCTGCCGAATCCGCCGAATTGACCCGCGCACGCGGGAAAGGTCGTCCGCGCACCAGCGAGACAGCGGCGCCCTCGCTGGTTAAAATACTGAACCTTATTCGCAGCGAGCGCGCGACAACACGTCAGGCGTTGGAGCGCGAAAGCGAGTTTGGGAGGGCCGTCGTTGCCGATCGGCTGCAGATGCTTTCAGATCTGGGCCTTGTCGACGAAAGCGAACTGGGGCTGGCGACCGGCGGTCGCGCGCCGCGGCTTGTGCGCTTTTCAGCCCGCCGGGGACTCGTTCTGGTCGCGACCCTGGACCAGACGGCCATCGGCGTGGGCGTATCCGACCTGTCGGGCAACCTGTTGACCGAGCACCACGAGGCCGCCGACCTGACGGCGCCAGCCGCGCAGCTTGCCGGGAGGCTGGCGGCATTGTTCCACTGGTGTCTGGAACGTCACGCCGCTCAAGTCGCGCCATGGGGCATATCGCTGTCGCTGCCGGGCACGGTTCTCTCGGGTGGTGACGGCGCCTTCATGACTGCCACGCCTCCTGTTCTGCCTGCGTGGGAAGACTTTCCGCTGGTCGAGACATTGACCCGCAAATTCGGCGTGCCGGTCTGGTTACGATCAAGTGTCGAAACGATGACCATGGGTGAACTTCACGCAGGGGCTGGGCTCGGCCTGCGCTCGATGCTGTTCATCAAGGTCGGGCGCCGGATCGGGGCGGGAATTGTCTGTGACGGGCAACTCTATCGCGGCGCGCAAGGCGCTGCCGGTCTGATCGGGGCGCTTCCCGTCAAGTCCGGAGGGGTGAACGGATCGTTGGACATGCTGGCCGGATCCGACATGATTCAGCGTGAGGGCCGAACTGCCGCAGAAACCGGGCAAAGCCCAATGCTTGCCGATCTGTTGCGTCGCGGCGGCGAGATCACCTCCATCGAAGTTTCACAGGCGGCACAGGCCGGTGATCCCGCCGCTGTGGCGATTCTGTCCGCATCGGGACAGCTAATCGGGCAGGTTGTGGCTACTCTGGCCAATACACTGAACCCCGATATTATTGTGCTGTCGGGCACGCTGGTCCAAACCAACGACGTCTTGCTGGCAGGGATCCGTGAGGCGGTCTATGGCGCGTCCCACCCTTTGGTGACGCGCGACCTGCGCATCATCCGCTCGCAGATGGGCAGCTCGGCGGGGCTGGTGGGAGCGGCCCGCGTGGCTTCCGAGGCGATCTTTGAACCCGCGTTCCTCAAGGACTGGGTCCTTCAGGGCAAGCCGACCCTGCATCCGGAATTCATCACCTCCCGCGCGGAAGCAGACCGGGCAGAACCACCACAATTGGCTGCCACTCTGCTTGCAGACCAGAAAAGGTCATCGCCTTGACCATATTCGGACTTGGCCCCCACGGAGAACGCGCCGCTCTGCCCGAAAGGGTCAGCCTTCTGCCGGAAGATTGCGCCGCCGCCAAAGCGGCCGGCGGGCGGGTGGCCATCGTTCTGCACACGCTGGACGGCGATTGGACCAAACTGCAGATTTCGGGGATGATGGGGA
>JANMGI010000371.1:0-8621 GCA_031374565.1 Paracoccaceae bacterium
CTACCGGATTGCCGGGGGCGAGGCCGGGATGCGGCATTTCATGGCCCAGTTTGGCCCGACGCTGAAATGGCCCTGGTCCAAGCTGATGGATGTGCCGGAGTTCAACGAAGAGCTTGTGGACCTGGTGGCGGGCCAGTCCGACGCGCAGTCCGGCATGTATGGCATCCGTGAGCTGGAACGCATCCGCGACCAGAACCTTGTGGGTTTCCTGCGGGCGCTGAAGGACCGGAACTGGGGCGCGGGCAAGGTCCTGCGCGAACACGACGAACGCCGGGCGGCGGTGTTCAACGCCGATATGTCGAAAGGCCTCGACACCGGCGCGAAGCCTGCGCCGCTGGTCATGTGGCAGGGGCAGGTTCTGCCGGGCTGGATTGACTACAACGGGCATATGACCGAAAGCCGGTATTACTTCTGCAACTCGGAAACCGTGGACAACTTCCTGCGCACCATCGGCGCGGGGATGGAGTATGTCGCGGCGGGGCATTCCTTCTACTCGGCCGAGACGCATATCCGCCATCTGGGTGAGGCCAAGCTGGGCGACCAGTTGCGGGGGGAACTCCAGATCATCAGCGCGGACGAAAAGCGGTTTCGCAGCTTCGTGCGGATCATGAAGGGCGATGACGTAGTGGCGACGGTGGAGCAGCTGTGCCTGCATGTCGACATGGGCGCGGGCAAGACGGTGTCTGCGTCGGCGGAAGTGTGGCGGAACCTGAAGGCGATTGCAGAGGCCCATGCCGGGCTGCCGCTGCCAGACGGCGCGGGCCGGGCGGTTGGCCAAGTGAGGGCATGATGGATTTCGGGCTGACTGAAGAACAGCGGATGATTGTCGAGGCGACGCGGGCTTTCGTCGAGGCGGAGCTGTACCCGCATGAGCTTGCGGTGGAACGCACGGGCGTGCTGCCGTTGGAACTGATCCGCGAGATTCAGGCGAAGGCGATGACCGCGGGGCTTTACGCCGCCAACATGCCGGTGGAGCTGGGGGGGGCGGGGTTGGATACGCTGTCCTGGCTGCTCTATGAAAAGGAACTTGGCCGGGCGAACTATGCGCTCCACTGGACCTGCGTGGCGCGGCCGTCGAACATCCTTCTGGCGGGGAATGCCGAGCAGCGCGAGCGGTATCTGATGCCGTGCATAAGGGGCGAGACCTGGGATTGTCTGGCGATGACGGAACCCGGCGCGGGGTCGGATTTGCGGGGGATGAAGGCCAGCGCGCGCCTTGACGGCAGCGACTGGGTGCTGAACGGGACGAAGCATTTCATTTCCCACGCCGATCTTGCGGGCTTCGCCATCGTCTTCATGGCGACGGGCGAGGAACAGACCCTGCGCGGCCCGAAGAAGCTGATCACGGCGTTTTTCGTGGACAAGGGGACGCCGGGCTTCACGGTGCGCGACGGCTATCGCAACGTGTCGCACCGGGGCTACACGAACGCGGTGCTGGAGTTCGACGACTGCCGGGTGCCAGCGGCGAATGTGCTGGGCGAGGTGCACAAGGGGTTCGAGGTGGCAAACTCCTGGCTGGGGGCGACGCGCCTGCAGGTGGCTTCGACCTGTCTGGGGCGGGCCGAGCGGGCGCTGACGCTTGCCGTTGCCTACGCTGCGGAGCGCAAGCAGTTTGGGCAAGCGATAGGCAAGTTCCAGGGGGTGTCGTTCAAGCTGGCCGACATGGCGATGGAGCTGAAGGCGGCGGAACTCCTCACCCGGGAGGCGGCGTGGAAATATGACCAGGGCTCGGTGACCGAGGCCGACATGGCAATGGCGAAGCTGAAGGCGACCGAAGTGCTGGCGATGGTTGCCGACGAGGCGATCCAGATCCACGGCGGGATGGGGCTGATGGACGAATTGCCGCTGGAGCGCATCTGGCGGGATTCGCGCGTGGAGCGGATCTGGGAAGGCACATCGGAAATCCAGCGGCATATAATCAGCCGCGAGTTGCTTAGGGCGGTTGGGGGTTGAACCGTTGGACCCGGGGGCGCTTCGCCCCCCGGACCCCCAGAGGATACTTGAGGACGAAGAATGAATCTGTGCAACGTTTCGGTTAACCGCGTTTTAGGCTTTTGCTTGCACTCTGATAGCGCGGTACAGGCGGGGACGCCGATGACCGCGACGTGGAATGGCACCTCGTTCCGGATACCGGGGCGAGGTGTTTTCATTCTTCGTCCAAAAGTATCCCGGGGTCCGGGGCAGCGCCCCGGGATTGACGCAACAGGCAGGGGCCTGGCATGAGCCGCCTCGACCGCCTGCTTCGCCCACGCCACATCGCCGTTCTGGGTGCCGGTTGGGCGCTGAATGTGATCGAGCAGTGCCGGAAGATGGGTTTCGACGGCCCGGTCTGGCCAGTGCATCCGACGAAGTCGGAGATTGGTGGGTTGAAAACCCACGCGACATTGGCCGACCTGCCGGAACCACCAGACGCAACTTTCATCGGGATCAACCGGTTTGCCACCATCGACGTAGTCACCGAGCTGGCCGCGATGGGAGCGGGGGGCGCGATCTGTTTCGCGTCCGGGTGGGAAGAGGCGGGCGAGGCGGGATTGCAGGACCAGTTGGTCATGGCGGCGGGCGCTATGCCGATCCTGGGGCCGAACTGCTATGGGGTCATCAACTATCTCGACGGCGCGCTTTTGTGGCCGGACCAGCACGGGGGTATTCGGGTCGAAAGGGGCGTTGCACTGGTCAGTCAGTCTTCGAACATCGTGATCAACATGGGCATGCAGGCCCGTGGGCTGCCGGTGGCCTATGTCGCCTGCCTGGGCAATGCGGCGGTCGTCGGGTTGGCGGAACTGACCGGGGCGTTGCTGGACGACCCGCGTGTGACGGCCGTGGGGCTGTATATCGAGGGGATCGACGATGCCCCGGCCTTTGCTGCGCTGGCCGAAAAGGCGCGGGGGATGGGCAAGGGGGTGGTGGCGATCAAGTCGGGCAAGACCGAACTTTCCCGCACTGCGGCGGCCAGCCATACCGCGTCTCTGGCAGGGGGCGGTGCGGCCTCCAGCGCGTTCCTGAGGCAGATCGGGGTGGCAGAGGTAAACACGCCCAGCGAGCTGATCGAGACGCTGAAAATCTTCCATGTGCATGGGCCGCAGATCGGCACCCGCATCTGCTCGCTGTCCTGTTCCGGAGGCGAGGCGGGGCTGGTGGCTGACCTTGCCGCGCCTTACGGGATCGACTTTCCTGCGGTGCCAAAATCCACGCATGACCGGCTGTTCTCGGTGCTGGGTGAGATCCCGACAATCTCCAACCCGTTGGATTATCACACCTTCATCTGGGGGGACGGACCTAAGACGACCGAGGTTTTCAGTGCAATGCTGGAGGCTTATGACGCGGGGCTCTACATCATCGACAGTCCCCGGGCCGACCGATGCGATCCGTCGGGATATGATCCGGCGTTCCGGGCGATCGTGGACGCCCAGAAGGCGACGGGCAAGATCGCCTTCCCTGTAGCGTCCATGGCGGAAAACTTCGGCGAAGGGCGGGTGCAGGCGATGATGGCCGAAGGCGTTTGCGCACTGCTTGGGCTGGAAACGGCTTTGGCGGCGGTCAAGGCGGCGCAGACTGCTTCGGGCGTGACGGGCTGGCGGCCTGCGGCGGCGCTGGACCCGCGTGAGACGCGGATGCTGAGCGAGGCTGAGGGCAAGGCCTTCCTGGCTTCGGTTGGGGTGGCGGTGCCGGGGTCGGTGACGGGGGCGACGATTGCCGACCTTGATGTGATGGGTTTGCATCCACCCTACGCCTTGAAGGGCCTTGGGTTTGCACACAAGACCGAGGCCGGGGCGGTGCGGCTGGGACTGGCTTCGCTGGACGGGCAGGCCGAGATGCCGGGGGCGACCGGATATCTGGTCGAAGAGATGGTGACGGGGGCGGTGGCCGAGGTGTTGCTGGGGCTCCGCCGCGACCCGGTCTATGGCGTGACTTTGACGCTGGGGATGGGCGGCGTGACGGCGGAGGTGCTGGCCGATACGGTGACGCTGGTGCTGCCGGTGACCGAAGCACAGATAATGGAGGCCGCGAAGGGCCTGCGGCTTTGGCCTTTGCTGGATGGTTACCGGGGGAGTCAGAAAGCCGACATGGCGGCGGTGGCTGATATCGCCGTGCGGCTTGGCGCGCTGATGCTGGCGGACGAAGGCCTTGAGGAAATTGAAATCAACCCGATCATGGTCCGCGAAACCGGAGCCGTGGCGGTGGATGCACTGGTCAGGAGAACATGATGGACATGCGGACCGAAGGCCCGGTGAAGACCCGCCGTGAGGGGGCAATTCTGGAGGTGACGCTGGACGCGCCCAAAGCCAATGCGATCAGCCTGAAGACCAGCCGGGTGATGGGGCTGGTGTTCCGTGACTTCCGGGATGACGAGTCGCTGCGGGTCTGTATTCTGCGGGCGGCAGGGGAGAAGTTCTTCTGCCCCGGCTGGGACCTGAAGGCGGCTGCCGAGGGCGACGCGGTGGATGGCGACTATGGTGTGGGCGGCTTTGGCGGTTTGCAGGAACTGCCTAACCTGAACAAGCCGGTGATTGCGGCGGTGCAGGGTATCTGCTGTGGTGGGGGGTTGGAGCTTGCCCTGTCAGCCGACCTGATCCTCTGTTCGGCGAACGCGACGTTTGCCCTGCCGGAAATCCGGTCGGGCACCGTCGCCGATGCCGCCAGCATCAAGTTGCCCAAGCGCATCCCCTATCATGTGGCGATGGACCTGCTGCTGACGGGCCGCTGGTTTGACGCCGAGGAGGCCTTCCGCTGGGGCATGATCAAGGAGGTCTGCGCCCCGGAGGAGTTGCTGGGCAAGGCCTGGGACCTGGCCCGCCTGCTGGAAAGCGGTCCTCCGCTGGTTTACGCTGCAATCAAGGAAGTGGTGCGCGAGGCCGAGAACATGCGCTTTCAGGACGCGCTGAACCGGGTCTCGAAGCGGCTGCTGCCAACCGTGGACCGGCTTTATTCCAGCGAGGACCAGCTGGAAGGCGCGAAGGCGTTTGTCGAGAAGCGCGATCCGGTGTGGAAGGGGAAGTGAGGGACAGGCGTTGGCTTTCCGGTCATGCAGGCTATGTTCCGAACAGTGACTTTATGGGGGACGATTAGCTTGGACACCCGGACCTTCCGTGCCTGCGCCCTGATGGGTGCTTTGGCGTTTGCAGCCCTGCCTGCGCTGGCAGAGACAACATTTGCCCCCGGTGAAACGCAATACATTGCCGCGTTGGGCGACCCGAAAGCCATGTCGGGCACGGATGCGCAAAACTGGGGGCTCTGGGAGGTTGATCCCGGACCGCGCGGTGTCTGGTCGACTGACTATGCCGAACTTATGGCAAATGGCGGGAAAGCCCCGGACGGGTGGCAATTCGATCCCGCCTCGTGGTGGCTGGAAGAGCACGGGCTGATCATGGAAGCGCCCAGCTTTCCGCTGCCTGCCGGTCAGTATGTTGTCACCGGCGGACGCGAGACCACGTCTGTCCTGACGGTGGCCGCACCCGATGCGGCGGGCAAGCAAGCCTGGAGCCTGGCGGACGGCGCGACGATCTACGATGTGACCCATCTGCGGTGTCGGGCAGCGGTCTACACGGCTGAAGCCGGGCAGTCCTGCACACCGGACAAGACGCCGACCGGCGTTTTTCCGATGGATCCGGGCCGGGCAATGCCCGAAGTCGAGGGATGCAGTAAACGTGACTATCAGGTTCTCATCGTCACTGGCCGGATGGTTGAAAGCTGAGGCGACCTGGACCCGGCGACGGTCGGCGAAACCGTGGTGATCTCTGGTGCAGTTTCCGGGAAGTCGCTAGCGTTGCCCCGAAGGGGGAATTGTAGATGACCACCCACGACTACACCACCCGCATCCAGTGGACCGGCAACCGGGGCGAGGGGACGGCGCATTACAAAGCCTATGACCGAACTTGGGACATCGCGGTGTCTGGTAAGTCGGTTGTGCATTGCTCCAACGATCCCCTGCTGGGCGGGGACCCATCGAAGATGAACCCGGAGGATCTGCTGCTGAGCGCGCTCTCGGCCTGTCACATGCTGTGGTACCTGCATTATGCGAGCGATGCGGGGATCGTGGTGACGTCGTATTCGGACGCGCCGCTGGGCGTGGGCGAGGTCGGACGCGGGGGTGCGGGGCGGTTTGTGAAGGTGGTTTTGCGGCCGCATGTCGGTGTGGCTGCGGGGGCCGACCTGGCTGTGGCAGCAGCGGTTCATTACCGTATTCACGAGGTCTGCTTCATCGCGCGGTCAGTGAACTTTCCGGTGGAGTATGAGCCGACCTTCGTGGTCGAAGGTTAGTCCCGGGGTTCGGGCGGTTTTCAGAATGAGCGCCTTGGCAGGTGCGAAGGTCATTGGTGTCGGCTTCGCGCGTGAAGGACGCGCAAAGCCTGTGCGCGCGCTCCGCGCGGGGATATTTGACGCCAGGTGAAAGTGCGGGGTTGTGACAGCGACATGCGGTGTCGCAGAGTGACCATTCCGTGCCTCGGTGCGGCCTTAGGTTGGTTGCCTGAATGCCGGGGGCAGCATGGACGAGACGGATTACATCATCGTGGGCGCAGGCAGTGCGGGCTGCGTGCTGGCGGACCGGCTGACGGAATCGGGAAAGCATCGGGTGACGGTGCTGGAGGCGGGGGGCACAGACCGGCGGTTCTATGTGCAACTGCCGCTGGGCTACGGCAAGCTCTTCTACGATCCGGCGGTGAACTGGCTTTACCGGACCGAGCCCGATCCGGGGCTGGCGGGCACGCGGGACCATTGGCCGCGGGGCCGGGTGCTTGGGGGGTCGTCCAGCATCAATGCGATGGTCTGGATCCGGGGGCATCGGTCGGACTACGAAGATTGGGGTCGCGAGAATCCCGGCTGGGGCTGGGCGGAGTGCCTTGCGGCCTACCGGGCGCTGGAGGCCAACGAGGCGGGCGGGGATGACTGGCGCGGGTCCGGGGGGCCACTTTTCATCTCGGCCAACCGGACCGGTCTGCATCCCCTCGTGAAATCCTATGTTGCGGCCTGTGGCGAGGCGGGGTTGGCGGAGAACCCGGACTTCAATGGAGCGCGACAGGAGGGGGCTGGCATCTACCAGATGACGATCAAGAACGCCCGCCGGAACTCGGCCGCTCGGGCATTTCTGCGACCGGCGATGAAGCGGGCAAACCTGTCGGTGATCACCGGGGCGCTGGCGACGCGGGTGGTGATCGAGGGTGGCCGTGCGGTGGGTGTGGAATACCGGCAGGGCGGCGAAACCCGGGTGTTGCGGGCGACGACGGAAGTGATCCTGGCCGGGGGGGCGATCAACTCACCGCAGTTGTTGCAACTGTCGGGCATCGGGCCGGGAGAGCTGTTGCAGGGGCTTGGGATCCCGGTGGTGCGCGATAACGCCAACGTGGGTGATCATCTGAGCGACCATCAGGGGGTGAACTACACCTGGTCGATGAAGGTTCCGACCTACAATGACGAGCTGCGGCCGTGGTGGGGCAAGCTGCGGGCGGGGTTGCAGTATTTCATCGGGGGCGGGGGGCCGTTGGCGAAGTCGATCAACCACGGCGGCGGATTCTTCCGGACCAGGGACGACCTCGACCGTCCGAACATGCAGCTGTTCTTCCAGGCGTTCTCGACTTTGGTGCCGCGTGAAGGCGAACGGCCGCTGCTGACCCCCGACCCGTGGTCGGGAATGTCGATCGGGTTGTCGAACTGCCGTCCGACCAGCCGGGGACATGTCCGGCTGCGGACGGCGCGGGCGGAAGATTATCCCGTCATCACGGCGAACGCGTTTTCGACGAACAACGATGTCGAAGAGATGCTGGCGGCGGTGAAATACCTGCGCAAGATCGCCGGCGGTCCGGCGCTGGCCCGGTTGATCAGGGAGGAACTGCGGCCGGGGCCGGAAGTGGTAACGGACGAGGCGCTGATCGCCGATTTCCGCGCGCGGTCGGGGACGGTCTACCATCCAAGCTGCACCTGCCGGATGGGACCCGACCCTGCGTCATCGGTGGTGGACGCCGGGCTGCGGGTTCATGGGGTGGGCGGGCTGCGGGTGATAGACGCAAGCGCCTTTCCGAACATCATCGCAGGGAACACCAATGCCCCAGCGATCCTGATGGGCTGGAAGGGTGCCGAGGCGGTGCTGCGCGATGCGCGGTGATCCTGAACGGGCGAGCCGTCCTTGTGGCATCGAGCCACGCGGACGGCGCTGCCGCGGAATGGCCGGACGCGGCGCGCGGGGAACAGGCTAAGCCTCTGGCGGGAGTATTTCGAAAAGAGCAAGTGCGGGTCGCATGGGCGGCCCCGGCGCATGGACTTTCATCTTGGGTCACGTATCCCCGCCGGAGGCTTCCGCCGATGGAGCCTGCCCCTACTCCCCCCTTGGAAACCGCTTGTTGTCCTCAAGAACGTTCAGATCCATGTGGTTGCGCATGTAGCGTTCGGAGGCCGCGCGGAGGGGCTGGTGGTCCCAAGGATAATACGCACCGTTGCGCAGGGCTTCGTACACCACCCAGCGGCGGGCCTGGCTTTCGCGGACCTGCGCGTCAAAGGCGGCAAGGTCCCAGCGCTGGTCGGCGAGGCTGCGGAAATGCGCAAGGATGTCTGCGGCACGGGGGTCGGACGCGAGGTTATTCGCTTCAAAAGGGTCGTTTGCGACGTCGAAAAGCTGTTCGGGGTCGGCA
>JANMGI010000373.1:0-2080 GCA_031374565.1 Paracoccaceae bacterium
GGCGGGAAGGGCAGGCGGTGTCGGTTGATCTTCTTCCGGGCCGCGATGTGGCGGCCGACCTGCGGGCCGCGCGGGGCAAGGTGGCGCTTCGGACGGTCCTTGGGCGGTGGTTGCCCGAAAGGCTTGCGCGGCATCTGGAGGAGGCGGCGGGGGTGACGGGCACGATGGCAGACCTGTCGGGCGCGGTCCTCGACCGGGTGGCGGCGGGCATCCGCGACTGGCGGTTGGTGCCGGTGGGGTCCGAAGGCTACCGGACCGCCGAAGTCACGCTGGGCGGCGTCGACACCGCCGCGCTGGATGGGCAGACGATGGCGGCGCGTTCGGTGCCGGGTCTGTACTTCGTGGGCGAGGTGGTGGACGTGACCGGCTGGCTGGGGGGCTACAACTTCCAGTGGGCCTGGTCGAGCGGTTGGGCGGCGGGGCAGGCGGTGTAGGCTGTCCACGTAGGACAGTCGGGGTGAACATTGCCAAATTAAGGGCTTGCCTGCGGACATTCAGGTGTCGTTCAGCTTGATTTTCAGCTTGTGATCGCTGTTTGAAAAGGGCTTTCAGATGAGCTGGTCCATCCGACCCCTGTTCCGCACGATGTTCCTGTAATCCCATTGCACCACCCGCGCTTCGGCCAGCCAGAGGCCAAGGGAGGTCGGGTCGATGTCTGCCAGCGCGGTATAGCGCGCTTCGGCGGCCTTGAAGCTGCCTTCCGGGGTCAGGCCGGGGGCCGCAAAAGACTGCCCGCTCCAGAACAGAAGCCGCACACCGCCTTTCAGGTTCGAATAGCCTACAATGGGATTGCCGTTCAGGAACCAGACCGGATGCGCGTGCCAGACCTTGGCCTCGGCATCCGGCAAGGCGCGGTCGATGGCCCGACGAAGCGCGTCACAGATCGCCCGGTCCTCGGGGCCCTGCGCGGCGCCGTAGTCGTCGATGGATGTTTGGGCCATCAAGGGACCGTGGCAGACGCCTGCGGGTCAGCCAAGCGGGGCGGATCAGGTCAGCCGGGCGAACTGGCGGGTCAGAAGGGCGACAAGCTCAGGCTCCATGAAGGCGAAGCGGTCAGGAATGTCGAGGCAGACCACCCGCTTGCCGCGAAGATGCGGGCCAAACTGCCGCTTCAGCCGTGAAAGTTGCGGGCGCTCCATCACGGCGATGATGTCTGCCCATGCAATCTGCTCGCTCTCCAGCGTCATGTCCGCATCGGCACTCAAGCCGCCAAAGTCAGCGTCCATGCCCAACAGGTGCGGTGCGATTTCTGCGGCGGTCGGGCTGCGCATCCGCGCCTTGCCGCAGACAAAAAGCACGTGGCGCCTGGCGGGGGTCACATCACACCCGCAGCGGATCGGCCTTTGCCAGCCGGTCAAAGGCCATCAGGCTGGCGATCAGCGCGGGCATGTCCGACAGGCGGATCATGTTTGGGCCGTCCGATGGTGCGCGGTCGGGGTCCTGGTGGGTTTCCAGAAACACCCCCGCGATACCAAGCGAAACGGCTGCGCGGGCCAGCACCGGGGCGAATTCCCGCTGGCCGCCGGAACTGTCGCCCAAGCCCCCGGGAAAGGCGACGGCGTGGGTTGCGTCCATAATCACCGGATAGCCGGTGCGCGCCATGATCGGCAGCGCGCGCATGTCGGCGACCAGGGCGTTGTAGCCGAAGGTCGTGCCGCGTTCGGTCAGCATGATGCGGTCATTCCCGGTCGACGCGATCTTCTGCGCCACGTTCGCCATGCCCGCAGGGTCCAGAAACTGGCCCTTCTTGACGTTGACCACGGCCCCCGTCTCACCTGCGGCAATCAGAAGGTCGGTCTGGCGGCACAGAAGCGCGGGGATCTGCAACACGTCCACGACCGAGGCGACCGCGGCCGCCTGACCGGGTTCATGGAAGTCGGTCAGGACCGGCATCCCCATGGCACGGACGGCCTGAAGCACCTTCAGCCCCGCGTCCATTCCCATGCCGCGCTTGCCCGAAAGCGAGGTGCGGTTGGCCTTGTCGTAGCTGGCCTTGAACACGTATTGCGCGCCGACGGCGGCACAGGCCTGCGCCAGCGCTCCCGCGATCATCTGGGCGTGGTCCAGACTTTCCAGCTGG
>JANMGI010000376.1:0-7572 GCA_031374565.1 Paracoccaceae bacterium
GGCGAAGAAAAGGTCGCGCAGTTCGACGACCGTGCCGCGGGTCAGCGCGGCAGGGCGCACGGGCGACAGACGGCTGCCCTCGCAGGCGATCTGCGCCGCCTCTCCTGTGGCACGCGAGGTGATGGTCAGCCGACCCACGGCCCCGAGAGACGGCAAAGCCTCGCCCCGGAAACCGAAGCTGCGGATGTCGAGCAAATCCGAGCCGTCGATCTTGGAGGTGGCATGGCGCGACAGGGCCAGGGGCAGGTCGTCTGCCGTCATGCCGCAGCCATCATCCGTGACCCGGATGAGGGTCTTGCCGCCATCGGCGATGTCGACCTGGATGCGCCCCGCCCCGGCATCCAGCGCGTTTTCCACCAGTTCTTTCACGGCTGAGGCCGGACGCTCCACCACCTCACCCGCAGCAATGCGGTTGATCGCGGCTTCGTCCAGTTGCCGGATGACCGGACGGCCGGACGTGCCCGTTATCTTGGGGGTGTGCAAGGTCATGCCCCCATCTGTAGCAGCCCCCTCTGAGTCGGGGAAGAACGAAACGGGATTGCCGGACGGCAGCCTTGCGGTTTTCTGCACGCATGTCATATGGGCGGAAAAGGCTCTGAATTGGGCTGCGATGGGGGACCGCAATGCAAGATATGCTGGCGCTGGCGAGCACCAACCTCTTGACACCGATGATCCTGTGCTTTGCCTTGGGTCTTTTCGCGGCGCTGGCCCGCAGTGAGTTGACCATTCCCGAGGCGGTGGCGAAGGGGATGTCGATCTACCTTCTCTTTTCCATCGGCTTCAAGGGCGGGGTCGCGGTTGCCGATCACGGGCTGGACGCCACGTTGATCGCGGCACTGCTGGCGGGGGTGGCGCTGTCGTTCCTGATCCCTTTCGTGGCCTTTGCCCTTCTGAAGGGGATGACGCGCCTATCACCCACGGATGCGGCAGCGGTTGCGGCGCATTACGGCTCGATCTCGATTGTCACCTTCGTCACCGGATCGTCGGTCGTGCAGGCCGCGGGGCTGGTGGCAGAGGGCTACATGGTTGCCGTTGCGGCGGCGATGGAGGCCCCGGCGATCATCTCGGCGCTATACCTTGCCACACGGTCCGGGGGGCGGGCCGAGAAGATGGACGCCGACCTCTGGCGCGAGATCCTCTTGAACGGGTCCATCGTGCTTCTGGTCGGGTCGTTCCTGATCGGGCTGATCACTGGCAAGCCGGGGATGGAGCGGATCGCGGCGTTCATCGTGGCACCTTTCCAAGGGGTGCTGTGTCTGTTCCTGCTGGATATGGGGCTGGTTGCCGGCCGGGGGATGCGGAACGCGAAGGGCGTGCTGACGGCGGGGGTGCTGGCCTTTGGGTTGGTGATGCCGGTCATCGGCGCAGGTTTCGGGCTGGCGGCGGGGATGCTTCTGGGACTGTCGACCGGCGGCGTCGCGCTGATGATGGTGCTGGCGGGCTCGGCCAGCTACATCGCGGTTCCGGCGGCGATGCGGGTGGCACTACCGGATGCCAATCCGTCGGTCTATCTGACGCTGTCGCTGGGGGTGACGTTCCCGTTCAATCTGGTGATCGGCATTCCGGCCTGGGTGGCCGTGGCGCAGGCAGTGGGAGGCTGAGATGCAGACGCACAAGGCAAAACGGGTGGAGATCATCATCGAGGCCCCGATGGAGGGCCGACTGACCCAGGCGCTGGAAAAGGCGGGGGTAACAGGGTTTACCGTGCTTCCCGTGCTGGGCGGATCGGGCCGGTCCGGCCGCTGGACGCGCGAGGGGCAGGTGGGGCGTAACGGCATGGTTTCAGTCGTCTGCCTGATCCGGCCCGACCGGCTGGATGCGTTGCTGGAGGCCGCCTATGCGGTGGTGGAGCGACATATCGGGGTGATCGGGGTCACGGACGCCGAGGTGCTGCGGGCCGAGCGGTTTTGAGGGGCGTTCACGGGGAGTTCACCCTGCCCGATCAGGTAACTGTCCGGTGGACAGTCGCCCGCGCAGTTGGCTGAATGCTCAAGCCGGAGGCTAAGGGGCGTTGTTCCGGGTGCTGCGTTTGAAAATCGGCGGGCGGCTGCCTGGGCGGGCGGTGTAGCAGGCGCGCCCCGATTTGTCGCGGGACAGTCCGGGGAAAACCTAATAAAATCTTGAACAATAGCGATATTTCATCCAACTGGGTTTAGGATTCAAGTGCCGCAATGAATGGAGTTGCGTTGTGAAACGCGACAACGATCTGATCAGAGAAATGTTACTAGAGTTTGAAGCAGACCATGATTGGCTGTTACTGGTCCCTGGCGGCGTAAGTGGCGAATCTGACGAGGACCGCAAACGAAGATATCACATGTTTCTGCTTGCCGATGACGGGATGCTATTGGAAGTCGGAAACGATGCGATGCGCCTGACATCTCGTGGTCACGATTTTATTGAGGCAATACGGTCAGACTCAATCTGGAAGAAAGTTACGGACGGTGGCAAGACAAGTGGTGGCGCAACGATTGGAATGCTGAAGGATCTGGCAGTCGCCTATCTGAAGCAAGCCGCCCACGAACGCCCAGGCATCACACTTAGCTAAAGACCTTCCTTCGCTTAAAGAATTTGCAGACAGCGGCGCGACTTACACTCCCTCACCTCAACTTCACCATACCATGCCGCACGACCACATAGTCCTTCATCACATGGGCGAATATGTCCTTGCGCTACCCGCTGTGCTTCAGCCCGCCATGGGGTGCCCGCGCGCTGATCGCTGCGCGGCAATGCCGAGGTGGTGTTTCGGAAAGACGGTCAACTGGACAACACCGCCCGCAGCGCTGTGATCCGTAGCGGAATCGGCGAGATGGTTCTGAAAAGCCTTATCAAGGGTGATGGGTTGTCGGCCTGGGACTTAGGGCTGGACGCCGTCCTGCGCCTGATCGGGAGGTAGCTCCTCGTGCGACGTCGTCTTCTCGTCGCGGCAGTGCTGCGAGGAGTGACGAAGTCGCAGGCGGGCGGGGCGTCAGACCGAAAACTCCACCCCCTGAGCGAGGGGCAGATTGGCCGAGTAATTGACCGTCGAAGTCTGCCGCCGCATGTAGCCCTTCCACGCGTCCGATCCGCTTTCGCGCCCGCCGCCGGTTTCCTTCTCACCCCCGAACGCCCCGCCGATCTCGGCCCCCGAGGGGCCGATGTTGACGTTGGCAATGCCACAGTCGGACCCGGAGGCCGACAAGAATGCCTCGGCTTCGCGCAGGTTCAGGGTGAAGATGCAGGAGGACAGACCCTGCGGGACGGCGTTCTGCAGGGCAATGGCCTCAACGAGGGTGTCATAGGTCAGGACATAGAGGATTGGCGCGAAACATTCCTCGCAGACAGTGGCGGTCTGGCCCGGCATCTCGACCAGCGCAGGGGTGACATAGGCTCCGCCCTTGACTCCTTCGACGGCCTGACCGCCATGAACGCGGCCGCCCTCGGCCTGCGCCTTGCCCAGCTGCGCAAGCATCCGGTCGCGGGTAGCGTGGTCGATCAGGGGGCCGACCAGCGTGCCCGACGCGCGTGGGTCGCCCACCGGCAAGTTGCCATAGACCTTCACCAGCCGCGCCACCACATCGTCGCGGACCGAGCGGTGCACGATCAGCCTGCGCAGCGACGTGCAGCGCTGCCCCGCCGTGCCCACCGCGCCGAAGGTGATCGCGCGGACGGCCATGTCCAGATCGGCCGAGGGGGCCACGATCATCGCGTTGTTGCCGCCAAGCTCAAGGATCGCCCGGCCCCAGCGCGCCGCGACCTTCGGGCCGACGATGCTGCCCATCCGGGTCGATCCGGTGGCCGACAGAACCGGCACGTCCTTTGATGCCACCAGCGCCTCACCCACCGCCGGGCCGCCGACGATCAGTTGGCACAGGCCTTCCGGCGCATCGCCAAAGCGGGCCAGGGCGCGGTCCATGATCTTCTGGGTGGCGATGGCGGTGAGGGGGGTCTTTTCCGACGGTTTCCAGATCACAGGATCGCCGCAGACCAGGGCAAGTGCTGCATTCCAGGACCAGACGGCCACAGGGAAGTTGAAAGCGCTAATCACACCGACCGGACCCATCGGATGCCAGGTCTCGGCCATGCGGTGGCCGGGGCGTTCGCTGGCAATCGTCAGCCCGTAAAGCTGCCGTGAGAGGCCGACAGCGAAGTCGCAGATGTCGATCATCTCTTGCACTTCGCCGAGGCCTTCGGAGGTGATCTTGCCAACCTCCAGCGTCACGAGGGCACCGAGTTCTGCCTTGGCCGTCCGCAGCTCCTCACCCAGAAGTCGCACCAATTCGCCGCGCCGGGGGGCCGGAACATCGCGCCATTGGCGGAAGGCGGTTTGGGCTCGGGCGATGATTGCGGGCATTTCATCGGCCTGCGTCTCGTGCACCTGCGCAAGCTCTGCCCCGTCGATGGGCGAGCGGATGGTCAGGGTGCCCCCGGTCAGGTCAGCCTTGGTCAGCCCGGCGGCAGCAAGGATTTCAGCATGGGTCATGGGGTTGCTCCGGTGACTAAAGCGCGCTGGTCGGGCAGCGCCATGGAGATGAGGAAGGGGGTTTCGGCCTGCATCTGCTGGAAACCAGCCTTGGACGAAAGGCCCCGCCAGTTTGCACGGATCAGGCTTTGCGCGACGGCCCCGCCCAAGGTGGTGCCGGGGCCTGCGACGATGAAATAGTCGGGCGCGAATTCACGGGCGGCGCTGCGAATGGCGACGGTGAAGTCGTAAGGCTCCACCACCTGATGGCCGAGGGTGTAGTCGTAGAGGGCGTTAGTCGTCGCGGCGCCGGGCCACCAGACATGGCCACGACCGTCGATCAAGGGGGTCTTCGGCTGGCTGAAAAAGCCTTTCGGGATGGCGACCCGTCCCTTTGCTGCGACCGGGGCCTGCAGACCCGTGTGAAACGCCGCATGGTTCCCCAGTCGCATCGGGAAGCGGCCCTGCACCGGGGGTGCGGCGGTCTCGAAGGCGGCAAGCCCCGCTTCGTTCCCCGCAAGAACCAGCATTCCGCCAAGGTCGATGGAGAGCGCAAGGTCATGGCCACCACGAGCGTCGATTTCCGCGACCAGCGCCAGAAGTTCCGCCCGCCGGGCCGGGGCATCGATCCAATCCTCACCCATGAACGGATAGACCAACTGCCCGCCGATCAGCGCCTGTTGCATCAGGGTGCCCATCGTGTTGGCCAAGGTGAACCCGTCCATCGGCGACAGCGTGCCCGCACAGGCCAGCGCGGAATACCAGCCCATCGAGTTGCCGGTGACCGCCACCACCTGAACCCCGTCCAGCGCCAGCCGGTCGGCATAGGTGCAGGCGTAGATCAGCGCGCTGGCGTTGTCGCCGCGCGAATGGCGCGCGACGGAATAGGTCTGCGCGCTGTCCAAAGCCGTCAGCGTCTCTTGCCCCAGCCGCACCCGTTCGGCGTCGAAGCGGGCCAGAAGCGCCCGGTCGGGGAACGCCGCAAGTGACCCCAACTCGGCCTTCCCGTAGGTCCCGCGACCGGGGCAGATGAGAACCGCCGTCTTCATCCCACCAGCTCCTTGGCCGCTGCCACGATCCCCACCGAGGAAGGCATCGTCACCGCATAGGCCGGGCCGGTGGCTATGAAGCTGTCCTTGGCCGTCAGCCGCGCCAAGGGCAGCCCCGGCGCGGCCTCATGAAAATGCGCCATCAGCGCTTCGGCCACGCCGCCGGAGTGGCGGGTTTCGTCGACGATCAGGATGTGTTTGCAGCCCTGCACCGCTGCGGTCAGCGCCTCTTTCGGCAGGGGTGACAGCCAGCGCGCATCGACAATCCGGGCCTTGATCCCCGCTGCTTCGATCTGCGGCAGCGCTTGGTTCGAAAGGTAAACGCCGTTGCCGAAAGTGACGATGGCAAGGTCCGCCCCGTCACCCGAAACGGCCACTTCGCCCAAGGCAATACTCTCGGACGGATCGGGGTAGCGGGTCATCCAGAGCCCGTCCTTTTCGCCATGCAGGTCCCGCATCGGGTAAAGCGCGATGGGCTCCAGGAACACCACCACCCGCTGCTCTTCCCGCGCCAGCCTTACGCATTCGCGCAGCATCCGCGCGGCATCGGCGCCGTTCGACGGCACCGCCAGAATCAGCCCCGGAATGTCGCGCAGGACGGCGACCGAGTTGTCGTTGTGGAAATGCCCGCCGAAGCCCTTCTGATAGCCCAAGCCAGCGATCCGCAGCACCATCGGGTTGCTGAACTGCCCGTTGGAGAAGAATGGGAGCGTCGCCGCTTCGCCCCGCAACTGGTCCTCGGCGTTGTGCAGGTAGGCGAGGAACTGGATCTCTGGCATCGGCACGAAGCCGTTCTGCGCCATGCCGATGGCAAGGCCGAGGATGGATTGTTCATCCAGCAAAGTGTCGATCATACGGTCCGCGCCGAAACGGGCGTGCAGCTTTTGCGTCACGCCGTAGACCCCGCCCTTGCGCCCCACATCCTCGCCCATCATGACGATCTCGCGGTGGGCAAGCATCAGGTCGGTCAGCGCCCAGTTGATGATCCGCGACATGATTTGCGGCTCGTCCATCGCTTTCAGGTCACTGCCAAACGCCTTTTCCCGCGCCTCCTGCGACGCGCCATTGGTTGGCTTGCAGATACGCTTCGGCGGGATAATCGCGGCCATCACCTCCACCGCCGTCTTCAACCGGGGCCGCTTGACCGCATCGCCCGCCACCCGTTCGACCCGCGCGCAGGTCTCCGTGTAGACCGCCAGCGCCTGATCGGGCGACATCACCCCCGCCTGAGCCAGAAGCCGCACGGAATGCAGAAGCGGGTCCTGCGCCTCTTCGGCCTCCACCTCCTCACGCGGGAGGTAGGTCGTCGGCATGTCGGCCCCGGCATGGCCGTAAAGCCGGATCGTGCGCAGATGCAGGAAGGCGGGTTTCTTCCGCGTCCGCACGAACTCTGCCGCCTCAACCGCCACGCGGTAGGTGTCGTAAAGGTCGAGGCCGTCGGCCTTGAAATAGGTCAGGCCGGGACGGGCAGAGAATGTCGCTTCGATCCATCCCTTCGGGGTCTTGGTCGAAATCCCGATGCCGTTGTCCTCACAGACGAACAGCAGTGGCAACGGCACAGATTGGTAGGACGTCCATTGAGCGGTATTGAACGCCCCCTGCGCGGTCGAATGGTTGGCCGAGGCATCGCCGAAGCTGCACATCACCAGCGCATCCTCTGGCAGGATCGCGTGCTCGGGCCGGTGCCTGCGGGTCGCGCCGATGGAGTAGGCGGCCCCCACCGCCTTCGGGAGATGCGAGGCGATGGTCGAGGTCTGCGGCGGGATCATCAGAGTGCGAGAGCCCAGCACCTTGTGCCGCCCACCCGAAATCGGGTCGTCGGTCGAGGAGGCGAAGGACAGAAGCATGTCCCATGTCGGGTTCTGCCCCGGCACCTGACCCGCACGCGCGATCTGGAAGGCCGCATCGCGGTAGTGCAGGAATGCCATGTCCGTCGGCCGCAGGGCAAGCGCCACCGCCGCAAGCCCCTCGTGCCCCGAAGAGCCTATGGTGTAGAACCCCTGTCCCGCCCGCTGCATCGCGCGGGATTGCCGGTCCAGCGCGCGGGTCAGACAGGCGGCGCGAAAGACCTGCACAGCAAGGTCG
>JANMGI010000381.1:0-1516 GCA_031374565.1 Paracoccaceae bacterium
AGCCGACCATCGAGTGGATCAGGCTTTCGGGATGGATGATCACCTCGATCTGCTCGGGCCTGACCCCGAAGAATTCCCGCGTTTCAATGACTTCCAAGGCCTTGTTGAACATGGATGCCGAATCGATGGTGATCCGCTGGCCCATCGCCCAGTTCGGATGCGCCAGGGCTTCCTTGACCGTAGCCTTTGCCAAAGCCTCCAGCGGCCAGTCACGCAATGCGCCGCCGCTTGCGGTCAGGATGATCCGTTCGACCGTGGCGACGTCTTCGCCCACCAGCGCCTGAAAGATTGCCGAATGCTCGCTGTCCACCGGCAGGATGCGCGCCTTGTGGCGGGCGGCTTCGGCCATCAGCAAGGGGCCGGCGGTCACCAGGCTTTCCTTGTTGGCCAAGGCCAGCGTTGTTCCATGCCGCAGCGCCCGGAACCCGGGCAGAAGACCCGCCGCGCCGACTATGGCGCTCATCACCCAGTCGGCCGGACGGTCCGCCGCTTCGGCAATCGCCTCGGGGCCCGCCGCCACCGCCACGTCCGAACCCGTCAGCCGTTCCCGCAGTTCGGCCAGACCAGCAGGCTCGGCGCAAACGGCAATCTCGGCCCGTAGGTCGCGTGCCATGTCTGCCAGCCGCGCCAGATTGCGCCCGCCGGTCAACGCGACCACGCGGAAGGCATCTGCCCCACCCGCCCGCTTCAGAAGGTCTACCGTCTGCTCACCAATCGATCCGGTGGCACCAAAGAGGGTAAGGCTGCGCACCCCTCAGCCCCCGAAAAGCCTGGGCACCGGGGTCACCAACCCAAGCGCCATCACCAGAACGACCGCCCCGATCAATGCGTCAAAGCGGTCGAGCACGCCGCCATGACCGGGGATCAGGTTTGATGCATCCTTCACCCCTGCCCGCCGCTTGACCCAGCTTTCCGCGATGTCGCCAAGCTGACCCGCAAAGGCCACCAGTGCCGACAGCGGCACCAGAAGCCAGCTTGCCCCGAGCCAGAGAACCACCATCAGACCAACCAACGCCGCGCCGATCCAGCCCACTACGGTGCCCGACCAGGTTTTCTTCGGACTGACGCGTTCCCAGAACTTCGGCCCGCCCAGCGTCCTTCCAGCGAAGTAGCCCAGCACATCCGAGGTCACGACCACCGCCACCAGCCACAGGATCACCTGCGTCCCGCCTTGCACCCGCAAGTCGATCAACCCGTACCCTGCCAACATGATCGCCAGCGCATAGCCAGCTGCCAGACGTCGGTCGCGGCGGGGTGTCAGCAAAAGGGCAACGCTTGGCACCACCAGAAAGAGGGCCGAGATTTCGGTTTTGAGGACCAGTGACGCAACCAGCGCAACACTTGAGGCTATCGCCAGCGTCATGGGTGAGCGACTACGCCCGGGGGCCGTCATCGTTGCCAGTTCCCAGATCATCACCCCGGTCAGTACCACAACCAGCGCTGCAAAGGCTGTGCCACCCAGCCAGATTTCCACCGAACCCACGGCGATCATCACGATAGCCGACAACAGCCGCGT
>JANMGI010000430.1:0-1544 GCA_031374565.1 Paracoccaceae bacterium
TCGCGGGTAAGACCGATGTCGTCCAGCAAGTGATCATCCTCGCGTTCCAGCAGGAACGCAGTCGAGCGGCGCAGCTGCAGAAGGTCGAAGAGGCGGGCGAACATGATGGGTCTCCTTTGCTTGAGACCCAGAGATAGGCGCGCATTTGACATTCCACAAACGAATAGGTTTGATGGATGACATAAGTTTGACTCATGGGTGATGCGATGCAGCCGCTGGACAGCGACCTGATGCGAAGTTTCCTGGCGGTGGCCGATGCCGGGTCGGTCACGGCGGCGGCGGGGCGGCTTTACCGGACGCAATCGGCGGTCAGTTTGCAGGTGAAGCGGCTGGAGGAAAGCCTTGGCCAGCCCCTGTTCGACCGGCAGGCGCGCGGGGTGGTGCTGACGCCAAGGGGCGCGCAGCTGGTGCCCTATGCGCGCCGTGTGGTGGCCCTTCTGGACGAGGCGGCGATTGCGCTGCGGGAAAAGCCTCTGGTCGGGCCGGTGCGGGTGGGAATTCCGGACGAATACTCCGGCACCGTGCTGCCGCGCGCGCTGGCCGCTTTTGACGAACGGCACGAGGGTGTGCAGGTGACCGTGCGTTGCGATCATTCCGAGGCGCAGATGCGGGCGCTGGAGGCGGACGAGTTGGACCTCGCCGTGATCTATGACTGGTCCTACACCGAGGGCGGTGAGGTCCTTTGCATCGATCCGACGGTCTGGGTGACCTCGATCGCCCATGCCCAGCACTTGCGCCGCCCGTTGCCGGTCGGGGTCTATTTCCGGTCGGACTGGTGCAAGGACTTTGCCGAAGCCTCGCTGAACCGGCAGGGCTTTGACTGGCGCACCGCCTGGCAATGCGACCTGGCGGCGGGGTTCCGGGTGGCGGTCACCAACGGGTTGGCCATCGCCCCCCTGTCGCGCAGCACGATCCCTGCCGGGTGCCGGGAACTTACGACCGAGGACGGCTTTCCCATCGTCGATAGTGCCCGTGTGGTGTTGCGCCGCAACCCGCGTGGGACCTCGACCGCGGTGGAGGGCATGGCAGACATGCTGCGCGCGGCCTTTGCCCCGCTACGGCGCGAGGCGGCGGAATGATCCGCGCCGGGATGGTCGGGCCGTTCGGGCCGGTGGCGCTGGCACAGCGGGATGGGATGCTGGTGGCGCTGGACTGGCGGCTTCCGGAGGTCACCGGGGAAACTGCGCTTCTGGCTGAGGGGCTGGCGCAATTGCGGGCCTATTTCGAGCGTCGGCTCAAACGTTTCGATCTGCCGCTGGACTGGGGGACGGGGCTGAACGAAGCGGTACGGCGGGCCATGGCCGACATTCCCTTTGGCGAGACGCGGACCTACGGGCAGATTGCCAAACTGGTCGGCGCGGCCCCGCAGGCGGTGGGGCAGGCTTGCGGGGCGAACCCCTTGCCGATCATCATTCCGTGCCATCGGGTGACGGGGACCGACTGGTTCGGCGGCTTTTCCGCGCCGGGAGGGGTGGAGACAAAGGCGGCCCTTTTGCGCCATGAGGGGGCGCTGCTCTTGTGATCAGGCACAGGGCGAAACCTGA
>JANMGI010000458.1:0-19468 GCA_031374565.1 Paracoccaceae bacterium
GAACCGGAGAGCCCGATGCGCCGCCTGTCTTTCTTTGCCCTTGTTCTTGTCGCAACGGGGCTTCTGGCGGCCTGCCAGCCATCACTTTCGGGCAAGGCCGCGTCGGATGTCACGCCGAATGCGGTGGACGGGGATGCAATCGAAGTCACGGCGCTGGACGCCCTGCCGGGCGAAACGGCGGCCCCCCCCGATGCGAAACCTGCGGGCACCGAGACGGCTGCTGCGCAACCGGCACCAGGTGCTGTCGAAGCCGCACCGGTGGCAGATGTGGCAGACCCCACACCGACGCCGGATATGACCGAGATACCGGTGACGCCGAAATCGGAACAGCAACTGGCCTGCGAGAAGAAGAAAGGCCGCTGGTCCCGGGTTGGCAAGGGCGATGGGCGGGCCTGCGTCTATCAGACCAAGGATGGCGGCAAGCGGTGTGAGCGGGAAAGCCAATGTGACAGCGTGTGTCTGGCACGGTCCGGCACCTGCGCGCCGTTCAAGCCGATGTATGGCTGCAATGAGATTTTGCAGGACAATGGCGTGCGGGTGACCCTGTGTCTCGACTGACTCTGGTTGTTGTCTTCCTCTTGGCAGCCTGTGTGGCCAAGCCCGCAGTGGCCCCGGGTTTTCGGGAAGAAGGCGCCCCGATCTGGTCAGCGGCGGCGTTTCAGCCTGCGCAGGTGGCCGGAAGCTGGCGGCAAGTGGCGGATTTCCGGGTCACGGGCGGCTGCGATGCGGGGGCAGTCGAGATCGTGCCCGAAGGTGCTGGCCTGCGGCTGACCGGAACGCTGTGTCTGGCCGGGCGCGCCGAGGCGATTTCGGGTGTGGCACCCCAGATCGGGCCGGGGCGGCTGCGGGTCAAGGGCGAGGATTGGTGGGTGATCTCGGTGGACGTGGGCTACCGGACACTGGCCATCGGCACGCCGTCAGGGCGGTTCGGGATCATACTGGACCGGGGGGCGATTCCCGGCGACCGGCTGAACGCCGCGCGGGAAATCTTTGATTTCAACGGCTACCGGACGGAGGAACTGACGGCGCTTTAAGCGACACGGTCCAGCAGGGTTTGCAGATGGGCGACCATGTCGCGCGCGCCGACTTCGGCTTCGCGGACCAGAAGGTCGAAGTGCTGGGTGATGGTTTCGACCCGTGCGCTGTCGCGGAACGCAAGATAGTGGCGGCCAAGGTAGATCACCGCCAGAAGCGGGCCGAAGACGGTGACGGGGGCCGAGAAAAGTTTCCTTGCGTCGAAGAGGCAGAGGCGCAGCGAGGGGTAGAGCTGTTCGCAGAGCGTCATCAGATGGTTCAGTTGGGCGCGGCGGATGTCGGCGCTGAGGCCCTCGTAGTAGCCCGAAGCCGTGGCGAAGGCGGCCAGCTCGTGCACCGGGAGGGCGATTTCGTAGTCGGACCCCGCGCCGCGCATCCATTTCAGCCGATCCTCGAAGGCGCCGATGGCCTGTTCGGCGGTGCGGCCAAGCTGGGGTTCATATTCCCATTCCACCATCGCGCGGGTTTTCAGCATGTCGGGCAGCGTCGCCGGGACATGGCGGATCTTGTAGCCCGCCGCTTCCTGATGCCAGGCGAAGATGCGTTCGTCGATCAGGGCGCGGGGGGCTTCGGTCAGGGAAAGCGAGGCGGCGAGAAGGTCAGCGATGGGTTCGGGCCGGCCGGAAAGACCCAAAAGCCAGTCGGCGCTGATGCCAAGGGCACGGGCGCAGTCGGCGGCAAGCTGGGCGTTCGGCATCCGGGTGCCGTCCTGCAAAAGCGCCGAGATGGTCGAGCGGTCGACCCCGGTTTGCCGGGCAAGTTCGGCCTGCGTCATCTTGCGGGCCGACATCGCCTCGGCCAGACGGGTGCGGAACTGGGGTGCGCGGTCGCGCTTGTCCATTTTATCCATCATATAGTGATTTCACACAACGATTGCTGAGTAAAGTTTACAATACCCTGAATTCACGGCAGAGCGAGGATTTGCTAGCGTCACACAATAGTTACCTGTCCGAGGATCATCTTGCAGACCGCGACCCGAGACATAGAATGGCCGACGCTTCTGACGGCACTTGTAACCTACGCGGCTTGGGCAATTTCGACCACTGTGCTGTGGACCTTCTCTCCCACCCTGGCTATCGGGCTGGCGGCGCTGTCGATCGGGCAGTATTCGTCGTTGACGCATGAAGTTCTGCACGGGCATCCGTTTCGGTCGCGGGGTCTTTCAGAGGCACTGGTGTTTCCGGGGCTGACAGTTTTCGTGCCGTATCTGCGGTTCAAGGACTTGCACCTTCAGCACCATTCCGACCCCGCCTTGACCGACCCCTATGACGATCCGGAGTCAAATTATCTTGACCCGTCGATCTGGGCGCGGCTGTCGCGACCGGCGCAGATACTTTTTCGGTTCAACAACACCCTGTGCGGGCGGATGCTGCTGGGTCCGGCGATTTCGGCCTGGGCACTGGTGAAAGGCGATCTGGCGGCTGTTCGGCGGGGCGACAGGAGGGTGGCATTGGGCTGGGGGCTTCATGCGCTTGGGCTTGGGATGGTCGGAATATGGCTGGCGACGGTGGCGTCGATGCCGGTCTGGGCTTACCTGCTGGCGGCCTATCTGGGGTGGAGCCTCTTGAAGATCCGCACCTATCTTGAACACCGCGCGCATGATGCAGCACGGGCGCGGACGGTGATCATCGAAAGCCGGGGGCCGCTGAGTTTTCTGTTTCTGAACAACAACTTCCACGTGGTGCACCACATGCACCCTGCCGTGGCCTGGTACAAGCTGCCAGGTCTTTATGCCGCGCGGAAAGAGCATTACCAGCGCCGGAACGAGGCGTATGTCTATCGCAACTACACCGAGATCTTCCGCCGCTATCTCTTTGCCGCCAAGGACCCGGTGCCGCACCCGATCTGGCCGGTTTACAAGGGCGATGCCGACCTAGACCAGCCTGCGGAACTGCGGGGTGGGGCCGGAATTGTCGAAGAACGGCACGCCGGGTTGGTCACGGCCCGTCACTAGGGCGGCGACCTCGGCCAGCACAACCTCGGTTATGAAGGGCAGGTCCAGCGCGCGGGCGTCCGGCAGGTTCAGCCAGCGCAGGTGCTGTAGCTCACCAGAGGCAAGGGTGAAATCCTGATGGTCGCCGTCCAGGCTGTCGGCATGGGCCAGAAGGAAGCGCGCATCGAAGCGGCGGGTGCGGCCGGGGGGCGTGATCGCGCGAAAGATGAAGCGCAAGCTGGGATGATCCATCGCGGAAAGGTTCAGGCCGGTTTCTTCGGTCAGTTCGCGCAGGGCGGCGGCGACGATGGTCTCGGGTCCCGGCGCGTCTTCGGGAGCCATGAGCGTGAGACGGCGGGCGCAGTCTGGCGCAAGGAAGTCGGGGCGGGCGGCGGCGTGATCCTCCGGGTCGACGCGGCCTCCGGGGAAGACGAATTTCGACGGCATGAACACCGCCCCTTCGCCGCGCTGGCCCATCAGGATCTGAGGGCCATCCGGGCTTTCCCGCCAGAGGACGACCGTGGCGGCAGGGCGGATCGGCTCTTCAGTCATCGGGATGCGCGCCGAAGCCATGCATCCTGTTGGCCCATTGCAGCGCAACCAGTGCGCCTTTCAGGCGGGGCAACAGATACAGCGACAGCGCGACGGTGCCGATGGTGAAGCCCACCGCCATCAAAAGGGGTTCGGGACGGAACTTGACGAAGGTGAACAACAGGATCGGCGCGAGGAGGTGGCCGACGATCAGGATCGTCATGTAGGCCGGGCCATCATCGGCGCGGTGGTGGTGCAGTTCTTCACCGCAGACCGGGCATGTGTCACGCACCTTGAGATAGCCGCGCATCATCGGTCCCGCGCCGCAGTTCGGGCAGCGCCGACGCCAGCCGCGCAGAAGGGCAGGCTTCAGCGGGCGATCTTCGGTTTCGGGCGCGGTCTCGGTCATGGTCATGCGGTGGGATCCTGAGCGTCGGCACATCGGGCTGGCGCTACGAAAACATAGTCATGGCCGGGGAGGATTCACAGGGGAAACACCCCCCTGTGCCCAGATGTCGCAAAAACCCGCGACGGAATCCGGCGGCGGGTCCGTTTGACCTGACAGAAGGGGCGCAGATGCGGCCCGGATAACAGGAGAAGAAGATGTCTGCACCGAAGAAGACCGCTTTCGTCGCCCTTGCCTTGATGGGTGCCCTGACGGGCAGCGCCGCACTGGCCGAGCAGGGCGAGATAGGCATGGGTGGACCGGGAGAAGGCCGTGGCCCCATGCTGACCGAAATGTTCGACAAGATCGACGCCGACAAGGATGGCAAACTGTCTTATGCCGAGCTTGAGGCGAACCGGAAGGCCGAATTCACCGCCGCCGACACCAACGGCGATGGGGCGCTGAGCGCCGAGGAGCTTTCGGCACGCCAACTGGCGCGTTTCCAGGAAAAGCTGGCGGAACGCACGCAAGGCATGCTGGACAACATGGACAACGACGGCAACGGCAGCCTGTCCGAAGCCGAGCTTGGCGACGGCCCCGGCATGCGCAACTTTGCCAAGGTCGACGCCGACAATGACGGCGCGATCACCAAGGACGAAATCCAGGCCGGGATGAAGCATCACAAGAAGCGTGGCCACGGCCCGGACATGGGCGACAACTGAGCCTATGCGCAGTGCCTTTCCGGCGCTAAGCAACTGGGATGACCATGGCCTTCGATGTGCAGGATGAGACCTCGGACGAGGCGCTGATGGTGCTTTATGCCAACGGCGACCGTCCGGCGGCGTTGGCGCTGACCCGACGCATCACCCCGCGTGTCCTGGCCTATGCCGCGCGGCTTCTGTCCGGTGACCGGGCCGAGGCCGAAGATGTGGCGCAGGAAACCATGCTGCGGCTTTGGCGCGTCGCGCCCGAGTGGCGGCAAGGCGAAACCAAGGTGACGACCTGGGCCTACCGGGTCGCCACCAACCTTTGCATCGACCGCCAGCGCGCGCGGACCCGCAAGCGGCAGATGGCGCTGGACGATGCGCCCGAAGTGGCGGATTCCGGTCCGGGGGCCGAGGGGCGGCTGATTGACGCGGGACGGATGGCTGCGCTGGAGACGGCCCTTTCTGAACTGCCGGACCGGCAGCGTCAGGCGGTGGTCTTGCGCCACCTGGAAGGGATGACGAACCCCGAAATAGCAGCGATCATGGAGATCGGGGTGGAAGCGGTGGAAAGCCTGACCGCGCGTGGCAAACGCGCGCTTTCGGCGCTTCTCTCTGGCCGGAAGGAGGCCTTGGGATATGAGGATGACGGCGATGCAGGATGACGACCTTGACCGCCTGCTGGTGGCAGCGGCAGAGCAACCCTTGGTGCCTTCGCAGGCGCTGATGGACCGGGTGCAAGCCGATGCGCTGGCCGTGCAGCCGCAGGGACTTGTGCTGCGGCCAGCAGTGGTGGCTTTGCGACCGGGGCTGCTGACGCGGCTGGTCGGGGCGATTGGCGGCGGTCCGGCGCTTGCGGGGCTGGGCACGGCGGCCGTCTTCGGGCTGGCACTGGGCTATCTTAGCCCGACGACGATGGACTACCTGACCGGGGGGTCTGCCGACACGGCAGAATTCTTCCCCCAAGCTGATTTTCTGACGACGGAAGGCTGATCCCCATGAGCGACCCCCTGACCTCTGTGCCGACTCCCCCACCGGGCCCGACCACCTCACGCGGAGTGAAGATCGCGCTGGCGCTGTCGGTGGCGTTGAACCTTGCGGTGGCGGGGCTTGCGGTCGGGGCCTGGCTGGGCGACGGACCCCGCAAGGGGATGCCGCGCGACATGTCCTTCGGCCCGTTCAGCGAGGCACTGGACGACAGCGACCGCAAGGCGATCCGTCGTTCACTTCTGGCCCGGGTGGGCGAGTTCCGGGCCCAGCGTGAGGCGGCCGAGGCAGAGTTCCAGACCCTGCTTGCCGCCTTGCGGGCCGATCCGTTCGACCCGGCGGCGATGAAGGTGGCGCTGGCGTCGATCGAGACGCGCAACGCCGAGCGGCTGCAATTGGGCCGCACCCTGATCGAGACCCGGCTGATTGAAATGTCGCCCAAGGAACGTGCGGCCTTCGCCGACCGGCTTGAGAAGGGGTTGCGGCGCGGCGGAAAGGACTGAACCGAGACAAGGAGTGAGGCGTCAGGCCGCGCTCATCCGGTAGGTGACCTGGTTGCGGCCTGCCCCTTTCGATTCCAAAAGGGCAAGGTCGGCTTGTTCGACCAGATGATCCACGGCAAAGGCATCGGCACCGGCGACCGCGACGCCGATGGAAAGCGTCACGCACAGGTTTTCGCCTGACTGCAACAGGATCGGTTGATCCTGCATCACCCGACACAGCCGTTCGGCAACCCCGCGCGCAACCGAAAGGCTGCTGCGCGGCAGGATGGCCAGAAACTCTTCCCCGCCGATCCGGGCAAGAATATCCGTGTCGCGCAAATTTGCGGTCAGCCGACACGCGACCTCGATCAGAACCTGATCGCCTGCGGCGTGGCCGTAAAGGTCGTTCACCTGCTTGAAGCGGTCAAGATCCATGACCATCACCGCGAACGGGCTGCCGTCTTCACGCGAGCGGGCGGCGACGGCCGCAAGTTGCGGGGCGGCGAAGCGGCGGTTGTAAAGCCCGGTCAAAGGGTCGCGCAGCGCCAGACGCAATCCGTCCTGCATCCGGGCGCGGCGCCGGTCGGAATGGCGCTTGCGCCGCAGAAGGCCGCGGGTTCGCAGGGCCAGTTCTTCCGCCGAGACGGACGGGCCGACCGCGTCATCGGCCCCAAGATCGAAGGCCATGGCGGCTTCGTCGCCATCGCCGGCCGGACCCACGACGCAGACGGCGGCATGGCGCGTGGCCTGATGGCTTTTGAGTTCCGACAAAAGCCGCAGCGTACCCGACGGATTGTGCCCGTCGTCTTGCAGTATGAACACTTCGGGGACGATATCGCCGCCCTGGCCGACCGAGAAATCCGCCAAGGCTTCGCGCCGGGAAAGCACGACCAGACGGTCGCGCAACTGACCGGACAGGGCGGCGCGCAACGCTTCGCCTTGCGCCGAGGCGGAAGAGACCAGGGCCACGGTACCTTGCGGTTCGAACGCAGCAGGGGCTTCGGCAACACCCGCCAACGCCAGGCCATCCGGGGCCGGAAAGTCGCTTTCCGCCTTCAGCCGCAAGAGGTTGCGCAGCCGGGCAAGCAGCACGCGTTCGTTGGCCGGGCGGTCCATCACGTCATCCGCCCCGGCGGCGAAGGCGGCAAGGCGTTCTTCGGGCTGGCCGCTTGAGGTCAGCGCGATCACCGGAATGTCGCGGCAGATGGGGTCGCGGCGCAACTGGTGCAGCACCTCCAGACCAGAGATGTCGGGCAAGCCGAGGTCGAGGAGCACCAGATCGGGCCGTTCCGACCGCGCCAAGGCAAGGCAGGTGGCCCCGTCTGCGGCGAGCATCGGTTCATAAAATGCGGCGGACAGCCGGGCTTGCTGGACGATGCGGTTCACCGCAACATCATCAACGATGAGGATCCGTGCGCTCATCTTCCGTTGCCGTCTTTCCTTAACACCAGATGTAGAAAACTTTGGCGTCAAGAAGGTTAAGAAATCCTTTCCGTTTGCTGGCGGATGATCATATTTCCGTTTGAGGCGTCCAGTGACGTCACGGAAGGAACCGCGCTATGCAACCAGAAGCAGCACAGGTCATTGCACTGCAAGCCCTGGGGTGGATTGCATCGCAGGACGAGGTGTTTCCCTTGTTCATGGCTGCCACGGGCGTGGGAATCGGCGAGTTGCGTGGGCGGGCGGCTGATCCGGACTTTCTGGCTGCGGTGCTGGATTTCCTGTTGCAGGATGACCAATGGGTGATTGCGTTCTGCGATGCCGAAGGACATCCCTACACAGCACCTCAGGCTGCCCGCGAAGCCTTGCCAGGCGGGGCGGTGATGAACTGGACCTGACTGACTGGACCTGACAGGCGTGACTTAACGGAGACGAGATGATCGACGGCCTGCTTTTCGACAAGGACGGAACCCTGTTCGACTTCCGCATCAGCTGGGGAGGCTGGGCGCAGGGCTTCCTGAACCGTGTTGCCGACGATCCGGCGCATGCCCGGCGATTGGGCCGGACCATTGGTTTTGACATTGATTCCGGGGAGTTTGCGCCGGACAGCCCTGTGATTGCCGCGACTGCCGCCGACATTGCGGCCGCCCTTGCTCCGGAATTGCTCGGGGTCACTGTCGCGGAGCTGACCGACCGGATCGACGCCAGTGCCGGGCAGGCCCCGATGTCCGAGGCCGTGCCGCTGCGGCCTTTGCTGACAGCGTTGCGGGCGAAGGGGCTGCGGCTGGGAGTGGCGACCAACGATTCCGAAGCTCCGGCCCGCCAGCATTTGGCGAACCACGGGATCACGGATTGCTTCGATTTCATCTCGGGCTACGACTCCGGCCATGGCGCAAAGCCGGGTCCGGGGATGTGTCTGGCCTTTGCCAGCCAGACGGGGCTGCACCCGTCACGGGTTGCCATGGTGGGCGACAGCCGCCATGATCTTCAGGCAGGTCGCGCAGCGGGAATGCGGACCGTGGCGGTGCTGACCGGGATCGCAAAGCGCGAGGAACTGGCGCCATTTGCCGACGTGGTGCTGACGGACATCGGGGCGATCCCGGATTGGCTCTCCGGCCTTCAAGCCTGACTTCCAGACCCAAAGCGCAAAAACGACCATTTCGCGTCGCAAATGTTGTGACCACTTGGCCGCAGGTTCCGTCATCCTTGCAGCAGGGTAACGGAGAGAGATCATGACCGACGAACCAGCCCGGAGAAAGCGCGCCGGTGGGCGGGCAGGGATGAAGGTCCGCGCCGGGACGGCGGTGATCGACCAGATGCCATGGCGCATTCCGGTCAACCCTGACGCTCCGACAGAACCGCTGGATGCCGAGGGGGTGCAGCGCGTCCACAAGACGGCGATGCGCATCCTGCGCGACATCGGGATCGAGTTCCTGAACCCCGAGGCAGTGGAGCATCTGCGGAAGGCTGGCTGCATCGTCAGCGGAACCAACGTCCGGATGGACGAGGATTTCGTGATGGAGATGGTCGCCCGCGCGCCCGAGACCTTCACGATCACACCCCGAAACCCCGAACGCGAGCTGATCATGGGCGGCAAGCACATGCTGTTCGTGAACGTCTCGTCGCCGCCGAACGCCTGGGACATGGAGCGCGGCAAGCGGTCGGGCGACTTCGAGACCTTCCGCGAATTCATGAAGCTGACGCAATATTTCAACTGTATTCATGTGGCGGGCGGCTACCCGGTGGAGCCGGTGGATATCCATGCATCCGTCCGGCATTTGGATTGCCTGTACGAAAAGCTGACGCTGACCGACAAAGTCGTCCACGCTTACAGCCTTGGGGCCGAGCGGGTTGAGGACGTGATGGAGATGGTCCGCATCGCGGGCGGTCTGACGGAGGACGAGTTCCAAGCGAAGCCCCGGCTTTACACCAACATCAACTCGGTCAGCCCGCTGAAGCACGACTATCCGATGCTGGACGGGGCGATGCGGATGGCCAAGCGGGGGCAGCCGGTGGTGGTGACGCCGTTCACGCTGGCGGGGGCTATGGCACCGGTCACGATGTCGGGGGCGGTGGCCTTGTCGATTGCCGAGGCTTTGGCGGCGGTGGCGCTGCTGCAATACATCGCGCCGGGGTGTCCGGTGGCAATCGGGACCTTCACCTCGAATGTCGACATGAAGTCAGGGGCACCTGCCTTCGGGACCCCGGAATACATGCGGGCGACGCAGATGACCGGGCAGCTGGTGCGCTACTATGGCGTGCCGATGCGGGCGTCGGGGGTCTGTGCCGCGAACGTGCCGGACGGGCAGGCGATGTGGGAGACGTCGAACAGCCTGTGGTCGGCGGTGCAGAGCCGGACCAACATGGTCTACCACGCGGCGGGGTGGTTGGAGGGGGGGCTGATCGCGTCCCCGGAGAAGTTCATCATGGACTGCGAGGTCCTGCAGATGATCCAGCGCTACTTCGAGGAGGCGACATTTGCCACCCGGGACGAGGATCTGGCTTTCGACGCGATCAAGGAGGTGGGTGCAGGCGGGCATTATTTCGGCATCCAGCACACGCAGGACCGCTATCAGCACGCCTTCTACGCGCCCATCACGTCGGACTGGCGGAACTACGAGGCCTGGCAGGCGGATGGGTCGGTCTGGACGGTCGAGCGGGCGCACCGGATCTACAAGCAGATCCTGGCCGAGTTCGAGGCCCCCGAGATGAACGGGGATCATCTGGAGGAATTGCAGCGGTTCGTGGCGCGGAGAAAACAGGAAGGCGGGGCGCCGACGGATTTCTGATCCTGTCCACGGTGGACATTTTCATATAGCATAATGAAATCAATGTCTTGATCGCGGGCATTAGGGAAAAATTAACTCCTGACGGCAGACGATCGGTTCCCGGATTTTCTGCGTTGGTTCGGGACCTGATGTCGCTTCAGGACATGGGCCTGCGGTGACCGGTGGCGGAAAGCCTGCCTTTGGGTTTCGCAAAGGGACACGGGTTCGTCAGATGAAAAGCCGCCGTATCGCTGTTTCGCCACCGGTGAGGGGCGCTTTCACGCCGAACATGCGGACCGACGCCCAGACCCCCTCAAGAAAGAGGAACACAGCCTCGGCGGTCAGACGGGGCTGGCTTAGCCCCTGGTTTCTGGCGCGCCGTTCCAGCGTATCCAGCACACGACCTTTCACCCCCATCGCTGCGGCATGCGCGGGATGGGACGGATCGGCGAATTCGGCGGCCGTGCCCTGATAGGTGCAGCCCAGGCACCCCCCCTGCCGGGCAAGGCCAAGCATCTTGTCGACATAGGCCGAAAGCGGGTCCGGGCCGTCTTCGGGCGGAACTGCCTGCATCGAGCGGGCCTCGGCCAGGGTGATCCAGGCGACGATGAGGTCATCCTTCGAAGGAAAATGCTTGTAGAACGTGGCCTTGGCGACGCCCGCCTCGGCTATCCCCCGGTCGACGCCGATGGCGCGATAGCCCTCGCGGTAAAAGAGCGGCCCGGCGGTGTTGAGGATGCGCTCCCGGGCGGAGGGGGGCGTTTCGGGGGGCGCGGGAGAATCGCTTGACATATAGACAGACCTGTCTGTATCTAGATCAATGGTAGACGAACCTGTCTGTCTTTATCATGGAGATGCAGCGATGAAAATAGCGATGATCGGTGGCGGTGGTGTCGGCCAGACGTTGGCGACCGGGCTGATGGCCAAGGGGCATGCGGTGGTGATCGGCATCCGCAATCCTTCAGCCGACGAGCTTGCGAAGGCGCGGGCGCAGGGGGCGACGTTGGCGGAGTGGAAGGCTGCGACCGGGGGGACGGTGATGGAATATGCCTTGGCGGCGAAAGACGCGGAGGTGATCTTCAACGTGACGCCGGGGCAGCATTCGCTGGAGGCACTGCGGGCGGCTGGGGCGGGCAACCTTGCGGGCAGGGTGCTGGTCGATGTGGCGAACCCCTTGGACTTTTCCGCTGGTATGCCACCGTTCCTGGACCCGGCCTACACCGGGGCGACAAGCCTGGGCGAACAGATTCAGGCGGCCTTCCCCGAGGCGCGCGTGGTGAAGGCGTTCAACACAGTGGCGGCGGCAGTGATGGTAGCGCCGGGGCTGGTGCCGGGCGAGCATGACCTGTTCGTAAGTGGCAACGACGAGGGCGCGAAGGATGTGGTGGAGGACATCGCGAGGGGGTTCGGCTGGACCAGCTTTGCCGATCTGGGCGACATCGTCGGCGCGCGGGCGCAAGAGGCAGTGCTGCCGGTCTGGGTGCGGTTGTGGATGACAGGCGGCACGCCGATGGTGAACCTAAAGGTGGTCCGGGCCTGAAGCCGATTTAGACCGGGCCGGAGCGAGGGCGGTTACTTCGAAAGCTCTGCCATCAGATTGTCAATCGCTTTGCAGGCCGCCGACAGATCGCCGTCGGCACCTGCGGCCTCGCGCTGGTCAAGAACGGCGTGAAGCCCGTCGATCACCGCATCGCGCTTGGCCGGGTCCTGAGTGGAGAAGCCCGCAATCCTGGCTTTTAGTTCGGCGTGTTTCTTGGCGTAGAGGTCCGGGGCACAGACCTCTTCCTCGGTGCAGGCGGCGAGGAGGGCGAGGACGAGCACGGCCACTATGTTCAGCGCATTGGTCATAAATTCCTTGGCCTTTGTTTTGGTGTTGCGAACAGGATGGTTTCGGTGGCGGTCAAGGCGGACACCGTTCAGATCAACAGGGCCGCGTTCCGAAGCCGTTGCAAGGGCGACGCAAGCCAGAGCGCCATGCCCAGCGGAGCGGCTGAGCGCGGCAGAGAGGTCCGGGCCTGACGCCGGTTCAGACGAGGCCCGGACCGGTAACGGTTACTTCGACAGCTCGGCCATCATGTCGTCCATGGCCTTGCAGGTGGCGGCAAGGTCGTCGCCCCCGGCGGCGGCCTTGGTGGCAAGTTCCTGAAGCTTGGGTGCAAGTTCGGCGACTTTCGTCGGGTCCGAGGCGGCGAGTTCCTGGATTTTCGTGGTCAGGTCAGTCGCCTTTTTGGTGGCAACCTCCTGGGTGCAGGCCTCTTCGCTGTTGCAGGCGGCCAGGAAGCCGGTGGCGGCAAGCGCCAGAATGGTGGATGCAAAACGCATGATGTCCCTCATTATCAGGTTTGGTTGGGCGGAAGAAAACCTGCCGCAGGGTAATGGTAACGCAGGCGCGAGCCTGGCGCACGAAACCGCGAGCTCTGCCTGCGGAAATTCGCCAGAGTGGGCCGATGCCTTGACCTTTCGGCCCCCGTCCCGCAGGTTGCCGCGCACTTCAAAGGGGCCCCGTTCGGCGGGCAAGAGGCAGATGGCACAAAGCACGCGACCCTTCTCGGGCTTCGAATTCATGATCGCCTGGCGCTATTTGCGCGCACGGCGGGCGGAAGGCGGGGTCAGCGTGATGACCTGGATCAGCCTGATCGGCATCACTCTGGCGGTCTTTGCGCTGATCGCGACGATGGCGGTGCGCGCGGGGTTCCGGGCCGAGTTCGTCAGCACGATCCTGGGGGCGAATGCGCATGTGACGGTCTATTCCGCGGGCGAGACGGATGCGGACGGGAACCGCTTGCGCGGCTTTGCGCAAAGCGCGCCGATCGCTGCGGCATTGCAGGCGGTGCCGGGGGTGACGCATGCCGCACCGGTGGTGCGGGGCCAAGTGATGGTCACGGACGGGACCAGCAATGGCGGGGCCGAGGTTTACGGCATCGCACCGGAAGAGTTCGCGGCGATCCCGGCGATGCACGAGGGCGGTGACGATCTGGGCGACATCGCCAGGTTTTCCGAAGGGGTGGCACTGGGGTCAGGCGTCGCGCGGGAGCTTGGGGTGATTGTGGGCGACCGGGTGCGGCTGATCTCTCCCAGCGGGGTCAAGTCGCCGATGGGCAATTCGCCCCGGGTGAATGCCTATGAGGTGGTCTACATCTTCTCGACCGGAAGCCCGGACATCGACCGGACGCGGGCCTATCTGCCGTTGGCAGAAGCGCAGTCCTTTTTCAACGCGGAAGGCCGGGTGGACGAGTTTCAGCTGACGGTGGCGGACCCCGAGGAGATTGACAGCTACGCGACGGCGCTTTTGCAGGCGGGGGGGCCGAACGCGATGCTTTGGAGCTGGAAGGACAGCTCGGGCGCGTTCCTGCGCGCGCTGACGGTGGAGGACAACATGATGTTCATCCTGATGTCGATCCTGGTGCTGATCGCGTCGATGAACATCATCTCGGGTCTGGTGATGCTGGTGAAGAACAAGGGGCGCGACATCGGCATCCTGCGGACGATGGGGCTGACCGAAGGGTCGATCCTGCGGGTGTTCTTCTTGTGCGGGGCGTTTACCGGGATTGCGGGGACGCTTCTGGGGATTGCAGCAGGGTGCCTGTTCTCGATCTACTTCACGCCGATCTTCGACTTTATCAACTGGGTGGCGGGCGGCGGGGTCTGGGACCCGACGGTGCGGCCGATCTACCATCTGTCGGCGAAGTTGCAGATGGGGGATGTGCTTTCGGCGGCGCTGCTGTCGCTTTTGTTGTCGTTCATCGTGACGCTGCTGCCGGCCCGGCGTGCGGCGCGGATGAACCCGGTCGAGGCGCTGCGCTATGAGTGAGATGATGCTGGAGCTTTCGGGCATCACCAAGGGCTACAACCGGGGCAAGCCGTCGGAGGTGATCGTCTTGCGCGGGGCGTCGGTCACGGTGGCCAAGGGCGAGGTGGTGGCGCTGGTTGCTCCCAGCGGGGCGGGCAAGTCGACGCTGTTGCACATCGCCGGGTTGCTGGATGTGCCGGATGCGGGGGCAGTGCGCCTGGGGGGGCGCGAGATGGGGGGGCTGTCGGACAAGGCCCGGACCGAGGCGCGGCGGGCGGATGTGGGGTTCATCTACCAGTTCCACCATCTGCTGCCGGAATTCACTGCGCTGGAGAATGTGGTGATCCCGCAGCTGGCGAACGGCGTTGTCAAAGCCGAGGCCGAAGCGCGGGCGAGGGCCTTGCTGGAACGCGTCGGGGTGGCTGCGCGCGCGGATCACCGTCCGGCGGCGCTGTCGGGAGGCGAGCAGCAGCGGGTGGCCTTCTGCCGGGCGCTGGCCAATGGGCCGAAGCTGCTTCTGGCGGACGAGCCGACGGGGAACCTTGATCCCGGAACTTCGGATCAGGTGTTCGGGGTGCTGATGGACCTGGTGCGGCAGACGGGCCTGTCGGCGCTGATCGCGACGCATAACCTTGAGCTTGCCGCGCGGATGGACAGGATCGTGCGGCTGACGGCGGGGCAGTTGACCTAGATCAAGGCGGGATCGGCTGGCGTCTGGTGTTCTGTGACCTTGGAGGAACGAATATGCGTCATGTCTGGTTGATCCTGCTGCTGGCTGTGCCGCTGGCTGCCTGCGTCGAGAAAGAACGGGTGCCAACCGGCTCCGAGGATTTCGCGACTTTCTGTGCGGACTGTCATGGGACGGGTGGCCGGGGAGACGGCCCGGCGGCGGCAGGTCTGGACCGCAAACCCGCTGATCTGACGGGGCTTTCTGCGCGCAATGGCGGGGTCTTTCCGGGCACG
This sequence comes from Paracoccaceae bacterium, assembly GCA_031374565.1. GTDB lineage: Bacteria > Pseudomonadota > Alphaproteobacteria > Rhodobacterales > Rhodobacteraceae > Tabrizicola. The sequence goes on from JANMGI010000458.1 coordinate 15,019, forward strand.
CGGGTGATGGCAAAGATCTGGGGCTATACTGGCGTCAAGCCGGGACACCGCGACGATGGGTCGCCAATGCCGCAGTTCGGGCCGCTTTTGCAGGGCGAGGTGGTGCCCTATGACGGCGGCGACGGGATTGCGACGCCGACGCCCGTGCGGTTGGTGGAAATCGCCGAGTATCTGAAACGCTTGCAGGACTGAGCCGGTTGACTGGTTTTCCCCAGGTATCACGGAGCGTGCAGGTCGGCGGCCTCATCCGCGAAGGCCTGCGCCCACTGCGGATCATAGGGCGCGGTCTCAATCACACCGGGCGGACATACCGGATGAACGGAGTGACCTTGGCGATCCGGTCGTAAAGCTGGCGGGCTTCGTGGTTGAAGTCCTGTGTCAGCCAGTAGACGGCGGGTGCCCCTGCGGCATCGGCGCGGGCATACACCGCCTCGATCAGCTGGCGGCCAAGGCCGGTGCCGCGGCCCTCCGGGGCGACATACAGGTCTTGCAGGTAGCAGACGTCTTCGATCTTCCAGGCGTGGCGGTGGAAAAGGTAATGCGTCAGGCCAAGAAGCTGGCCATCAATTTCAGCCACCAGGGCCGAAAAGTCGCGCGGGTCATCCCCCAGAAGCCGAGCGAAGGTGGAGGTGTACACCGCTTCGGGCACCGAGGTCTGGTAGAACTGGAGATAAGCCGTCCAGAGGCTGCACCACTGCGGGTTGTCTTCAGGCCGGAGCGGGCGGATCAGGGCGTGCATTTGGGTCCTTTCCCTGTGGTCACGTTTCAACATGGCCGCTGCCTTGACGCTTGGCAACCGCACGGAAATCCTGACTATGCGGCGGGACTGCACAAGGGAATAACAAGCGCACAGGAAAAAAGGATGCCAATGACCGGGCAGATCGCGACCAGACTGCAACTGGCCCTGGCAGGTGCTGTCGGCGGGGCGCTGCTGTGGCTTGTCTACAAGGTGGGCGAGGAAGAGTGGATTGGCCACTACCCGGCCTTTGCGCTGTTTGGTCTGATCCTGACCGGGTTTGGCGCGTTGCTGGCGATGGCGGGGCCGTTGGGTCTGATCCGGGCCCTGCCACGGGCGGCGGGCTTGGGGCTGGGGGTTGCAGGGCTTATCCTGCTGACGGCGCTGCGCTACGCCGATGCGGATGACCTCTTCAACAGCGCGATCCCGGCGCTGGCGCTGCTGACCGTGGCAACGCTGCCGGTGCCTTTCCTGATCGCGGCGGCAAAGTCCGACTGGCGCGACTACCCCGTGCTGTTTCTGGAGGCATGGTCCATCGTGCTGCGCCTGGCGGCTGCAGGGGCGTTCACGGGCCTTGTGTGGCTGGTGATCTATCTGTCGGACGAAGTGCTGGGCATCGTCGGGATCGAGGTGATCGGGCAGCTTCTGGACTACGAGCTGGTGGTCATGGCCCTGACGGGGGCGATCTTCGGGTTGGGGATGGCGGTGATCCATGACCTGGCCGACCTGTTGTCTCCCTATGTTGTCCTGCGGATGTTCAGACTGTTCCTGCCGGTCGTGCTGGGGGTGATGGCGGTCTTCCTGGTGGCGCTGCCATTCCGGGGGCTGGACGGTCTGGTGAGCGGGCTGTCCCCGGCGGGGCTTCTCTTGACAATGGTGGCGGGGGGGATTGCGCTGGTGTCGATTGCCATTGACCAGACCGACGCTGACGCCGCGCAAAGCCCGCTTTTGCTGCGCTGCACGCAAGGCATGGCGCTGGTGTTGCCGGTGATTGCGGGGTTGGCGCTTTATGCAATCTGGCTGCGGGTCAGCGACTATGGCTGGTCGCCCGAGCGGCTATTCATCGTGCTGGTTGCAGCGATCGGGGTGGCCTACGGGCTGGTCTATGCCGGATCGGTCCTGAGGGGTGGTCCCTGGATGGAGCGCATCCGGCAGGGCAATATCCGGATGGCGCTGGCGGTTCTTGTGCTGGCGGCGCTGTGGCTGACCCCGGTTCTGAACGCGGAACGGATTTCAGCGCACGATCAGCTTGCCCGGTTCGAAGCGGGAACAACCCCGGTCGAGGCGCTGGACACCTATGCGCTGCGGTCCTGGGGCAAGCCGGGGGCAAAGGTGATTGCGGTGCTGGAGGCCCGCGCGAAGGAGCCGGGTCAAGAGGCGTTGGCAAAGCAACTCGCCGGGGATTCGGAAGCCGGTGTGCCGGACCGGAAGGCGTTGCTGGCAGGTCTGATGCAGGCGATGCCGGTTCAGCCAGCAACGGCGACGGGAATGCAAAGCGTGCTTCTGGGCGCGGTCGAGGGCTACCAGTTGCAGGACTGGCAGCAGGTCTGCGACACGCGACTGGACGATGGTCGCCCAGGGTGTCTGATGGTGGTGGCCGACCTTCTGCCAAGCCGACCGGGCGAAGAGGCGATGCTGTTTTTGCACCGCAGCCCCGATTACATCGAAATCACCGGGCTTTATCTGGGTGACGCGGGCCAGCCCGTGCTGCGGGCCGCCACCCATCCCGACGGGCGCTATTTAGAACCGTCGGAAGCCTCGGCCCTTTTGCGGCAGTATCAGGATGCCCCACCGCCGGTGACGGCGGCAGAGCTGAACCAGCTTGGCACCGATGATGCCGGGCTGATCTTCCTGCCATGATGCGGGGGGTTCTGTTAACGAATGCGCGCTAAGCTTGACCCGGAAACAGTGACGGGGTCTGACATGGATGCGCTCATGCTGCGGTCCTTGCAAAGCTATGTGCTTGATACGTTTGGAACATCCAGCTGGCAGGAGGTCTGCTGCCGGGCCGATCTGACAGTCGAGACATTCGAGCCGATGCTGCGCTATGATCGGGGCACGGCAGACCGGATCGCGCGTGTCGCGGCGGATGTTCTGGGGCGGTCTGTCGATACAATCTGGGAAGACGTGGGAACCTATCTGGTGACTAGTCCCGACCGCGAAGGTGTGCGCAGGCTGCTCCGCTTCGGCGGCACGTCCTATTCTGACTTCCTGCATTCGCTGGAGGAGATGCCGGGTCGGGCCCGGCTGGCGATGCCCGATCTTGAGCTGCCAGAAGTGACGCTGGACGAGGTTGGCCCGGACCGGTTCGAACTGCGCTGCCAGTCTGACCTGCGCGGACTGCAGCGCGTGCTGGTGGGCTTGCTGACCGCAATGGCGGACGACTACGGCGCGTTGTGCCTGATCGAGCCGGGGCCGGATGACTGCACGTCGATTGCGGTTCTGGACATGAGCCACGCCAAAGCGCGGCACTTCGATCTGGCCAGGCGGGAAGGGTAGACCATGCACGCCGGACGGCTTGACCACCAGATCGACCTTGACGGCGCGACGCTTGCGCATTTCATGCCGATGCATCTTTTGCTGGACAGCACGGGCCGGGCGCTAAGCTTCGGGCCGACGCTGGCGCGGGTCTTGCGCGACGACGCCGTGCCGGGCGCCAGGTTCGAGGACCTTTTCGAGGTGCGCTCACCCGGCGGGGCGGTCACGGCGCAGGATGTGCTGTCGCGCGGCGGCAACCGGTTCCGGCTTTTGCCCCGAAACGGGGTGCGTGTTGGTCTGCGGGGGCTGGGGCAACGGCTGGCGAGTGAGGGCAGGATCCTGATGAACCTGTCGTTCGGGATCGACCTGATTTCCGCGGTCCGCGAACTGGCGCTGACCGATGCCGATTTCGCGGCAACCGACCTGGCGATGGAACTTCTGTATCTGGCCGAGGCGAATGCCGCCGTCACGCGTGAGTTGCGCGGGCTGAACCTGCGGCTGGAAGGCGCGCGGGTCGCCGCCGAAGAAGAAGCGATGACCGATCCGCTGACGGGTCTGCGCAACCGTCGCGCCACCGATCTGGTACTGGAGCGGCTGTGTGCGGCGCGCGCCTCGTTCGGGCTTCTGCACATGGACCTCGATTTCTTCAAGGCGGTGAACGACACGCTGGGCCATGCGGCGGGCGATTTCGTGCTGGAAAATGTCGGTCGCATCCTGCGCGAGCAGTTGCGGGCGGAAGACTGCGCCGCGCGGATTGGCGGCGACGAGTTTGTGGTCATCGTGGTCGGACGCAGCGATCCGAAGACGCTGCAAGCGATTGCCGACCGGATCATCGCGCGCATCTGTCAGCCGATGGAGTTTGAGGGTCAGGTGGCCCAGGTGTCGGCCAGTATCGGCATCGTGCGGTCGGCCGATGCAGCGCAGCCCGACGCCACGCAGCTTCTGGCCACCGCCGACCGCGCGCTTTACGCGGCCAAGCACGCGGGCCGGGGCCGGGCCGTCCTGCTGGTTTCGCGCGGGGAATAGGATACGCTCCGCTTGTCAGGCGGACACTGGCAGAAGCCAAAGCGCGTCCGGAGGCAGTGAAACGGTGACCCCGGCCCCCGTTTGCAAGGCGCTGGCCGCGTCGGGGCTGGTCAGGGCTTGCAGGGTCACTCCGTTGATCGTGAGGTCTATCCGGGTCTGTGTGCCAAGGAAGGTGATGCCAGCCACCCGCCCCGACCGGCTGTTCGATCC
>JANMGI010000479.1:0-1637 GCA_031374565.1 Paracoccaceae bacterium
GTCAACGACAGCTCGCACAGCATTGTCGAGATGAACGTCTCGCCGGTGGGTGAAGACAACTGGGGCGAAAACATTCTCATGGTCGATGCCGTCGAACCGGGCGTATCGGGTGACGTGACGATTGCCGACGGGGCAGCAATCTGTGATTACGACCTGCGCTTTGTCACTGCCGAAGGGGCCGAGGCGACGAAAGAGCAGAACCTGTGCGAGATCGCGACCTTCACCGTCAGCGATTGATCCCTCGGGCTTGAGACTTGCGGCGGTCGGCCTTACGGTCGGCCCCCGCAGCCCCGGAGCCCCAACATGTCCTTCACCCTTGCCACCTGGAACATCAACTCGGTCCGCTTGCGGGAAGGGCTGGTCGCGCGGCTTCTGACCGAGGAAGCCCCGGACGTGCTCTGCCTGCAGGAATGCAAATGCCCGGTCGAGCTTCTGCCGCTTCAGGGGTTTCAGGCGCTTGGCTACCGCTACATCGTTGCGCGGGGGCAAAAGGGCTACAACGGGGTCGCGATCCTGTCCAAGCTGCCGATCATGGATGCCGGGGACAAGGATTTTGCCCAGCTTGGCCATGCCCGTCACGTTTCAGCCCGGCTGGAGAATGGGGTTACGATCCATAACTTCTATGTGCCCGCAGGGGGCGATATCCCGGACCGTGAGGTCAACGTGAAGTTCGGCCAGAAGCTGGATTTCCTGACCGAGATGCGGGATTACTTCCGCTGGGAACGTCCCGACCGTGCCATCCTTGTCGGCGACCTGAACATCGCCCCGCGTGAAGATGATGTCTGGGACCACAAGGCCCTTCTGAAGATCGTCAGCCATACGCCCATCGAGGTGCAGCATCTGAACGACACAATGGAAAGCGGCGGCTGGCAGGACGTGACCCGCGCCAACATCCCGCAGGGCAAGCTTTACAGCTGGTGGAGCTATCGCAGCCCCGACTGGGACGGTGCCGACAAGGGCCGCAGGCTGGACCACATCTGGGCCACCCCGGACATTTCAAACGCCGCCTCGGGCAGCCGCATCCTGCGCCCCGTGCGGGGATGGGAACAGCCCAGCGACCACGTCCCGGTTTTCGCGACATTTGATCTATGATGTGACTTCCGCCATTTGCCGTGGTATGGTTCGGCAAATGGCGGAGATTCGAAGTGGCGACGGCACAGCGCAAACGTAATGACCCGACCCCCGGCTTCGCCGAGCAAGCCATTGCTTTCACATCCTTTCGTGAACTTGAGAAAGGCATTCCCGCCGCTTGGGCTAGGTCGCTTGAATCGCAGGGCCTGGCCCGCGACGACATCCGCCGCATCATCCCTGACCGCACGCTCGACCGCCGCATTGCCGCCGGAGAGAATCTCAAGATCGAGGAAGCCGATGGGCTTGCTCGGCTGTTGCGGGTGGTTAAAGCTGCCCGCGCTCTGTTCGAAAATGATGAGAACGCCGACATGTTCCTTCGCAGTCCGAACCCCGCACTGGGCGAACGTATCCCGATTCACATGGCGCAGACCGACATCGGAGCGCGCGAGGTCGAGACGATCATCGGCAGACTGTCCCACGGGATCTTTTGAACCGTGCTGCTGTGGCGCCTGACGAGGCCAGAGTTCATGCCGGGCCTTGATGGAGAGGGTTCAAACCTCTGGGGC
>JANMGI010000501.1:0-3547 GCA_031374565.1 Paracoccaceae bacterium
TTCCGGCGCTGCAGGATGCCACCGCGCTGGGGCTTCTTTCGGCCTGAGGCTTGCGGTGGCACCCCGCGCCGCTAAAGTCGCGCGATGCAGACTGCGCCTGATCTGACCCTCGATTTGCCCGACCCGGACGCGACCGATGCCTTGGGCCAGCGCCTGTCGCAGCTTGCCCGGCCCGGCGACGTGATCTTGCTGGAAGGCCCGATCGGCGCGGGGAAAAGCAGCCTCGCCCGCGCCTTCATCCGCGCCCGGCTTGGGGCCGGCGAAGAGGTGCCCTCGCCGACATTCACCCTTGTGCAGGTCTATGACGATGCGGGCACCGAGCTCTGGCACGCCGACCTTTATCGCCTGACCCACCCGGACGAGGTCTGGGAGCTTGGTCTGGATGATGCGTTCCGCACGGCGATCTGCCTTGTGGAATGGCCGGACCGGCTCGGCGCGCATGTGCCTCCGGATGCCCTGCGCATCCGACTGGACGCGTTGGGCGAAGGACGAATTGCGGTGATGTCCGGTGGACGTCCCGGATTGATCAAGGCGCTGACAGATGTCTGAGCGTGACGGGGACCTTGCGGCCTTTCTGGTCCGGTCGGGCTGGGGGTCTGCCACGCGCCAGCACCTGGCGGGCGATGCGTCGGACCGGCGCTATGAACGCCTGCGCCTTGGTGCGGCCACCGCCGTCCTGATGGACAACCCGCCCGGTGGGGTCGACGACCCGGCCGCGTTCTCGGCCATGGCCCGCCATCTGCGCGGGCTTGGACTTTCCGCCCCGACGATCCTGTCCGAGGATCTTCACAATGGGTTCCTTCTGCTTGACGACCTCGGCGACGACCTTTTCGCCCGGCTTCTGGCCACCGACCCCCTGCGTGAGTCGGCACTTTATTCCCCCGCCATCGACACACTGCTCCACCTACAATCCGCCCCCGCCCCGGCGGGCCTTCAGAACCTGACCGCAGACGCCTGGGCCGAAGCCGCCGCTTTCGCCGCGGACTGGTACGCCTTCGCAGCCACCGGGCAAAAGCCCGACACCAGCGCCTTCCGGGCGGTCTTGACGCAAGCGCTGAAGGCCCACGCCGACGGCCCCCGCGTTCTGATCCTGCGTGACTTTCATGCCGAGAACCTGCTCTGGCTTCCTGATCGGATGGGTCTTGCCAGGGTCGGACTCTTGGACTTTCAGCTGGGTCAGATGGGCCAGCCCGGATATGATCTCGTGTCGCTCTTGCAGGACGCCCGCCGCGATGTCTCGCCCGCAACCGAAGCTGCCATGGTGGCGCGGTTCGCGGCTGCAAAAGGCACCGGCCTTGCCGAGTTTCAGGCCCACTACGCGACCTTGGGTGCCCAGCGCGCGCTGCGCATTCTGGGCGTCTTTGCCCGGCTGTGCCTGGTCGCAGGAAAGCCCGGCTACCTGGCCCTGATCCCCCGCGTCTGGGGGCAGTTGCAGGCCAACCTTGCCCACCCGGCCCTTGCCGATCTGCGCGTGATCTGCGACGCCATCCTGCCCGAACCAACCCCCGACATCCTGAACAAGATCGCCAGCCAATGCCCGCCTTCCCCTTCCCGTTGATGATCTTCGCCGCCGGGTTCGGCACCCGTATGGGGGCGCTGACCGCGGACCGCCCGAAACCTCTGATCACGGTCGTGGGTCGCCCGCTGATCGACCATGCGCTTGCCGTGGCGCAAGCCGCAGGTGTGACCCGCACGGTCATCAACACGCATTACCGCGCCGAACAGCTGGCCGCGCATCTGGAGGATCGGGGGGCCATCCTTAGCCACGAGCCGGAAATTCTGGAGACCGGCGGCGGCCTCAAAGCCGCGCTGCCGCTTCTGGGGGGTGGGCCGGTCGCGATCCTGAACAGCGACGGCATCTGGACGGGTGCCAACCCCCTGACCGAACTTACCGCCGCCTGGAACGAAGGCCAGATGGAGGCGCTTTTGCTGCTGCTTCCGTTGAAAGACACCCTTGGCCATGGCCCCAAGGGCGATTTCCACCTTGACGCGGGTGGTCGCCTGACACGCGGGCAGGGGGGTGAGGATCACGTCTACATCGGCGCGCAGATCATCAACCCCGCCCGCATTGCGACGACACCCGACCAGGTTTTCTCGCTGAACAAACCCTGGACCGAGATGATCGCGGCGGGCACCGCTTACGGCGTGATCCATCGGGGCGGCTGGTGCGATGTCGGCCACCCGGAAGGGATTGCCGCCGCCGAAGCGCTCCTTCACTCTGCCGGGCATGGCTGACACCCGAACCCTTTTCGCCCTGCCGCCCGGTGCGGACTTCCCCGCCGAGCTGGTCGCCGGGCTCTTGGACCGTCACCGGGCCCCGCCCGAAGCGCTGGGACGGGTCACGCTGATCCTGAACACCCAGCGCATGCGCCGCCGGGTGGTTGAGTGTCTGCAAGCCCAAGGCGCGCGGCTTCTGCCCCGCATCCTCTTGGTCACCGAGGTTGGGGCCTTGTCGCACCAGCCGCAGCCCAAGCCGATCTCGCCCTTGCGCCGGCGGCTGGAGCTTTCGGTCCTCCTAGACGGACTTCTGGCCACGAACACCACGTATTTCCCGCGCACCGCACTGTATGATCTATCCGACAGTCTTGCGGCACTGATGGAGGAGATGCAGGGCGAAGGCGTCACGCCTGACCGGATTGCCGCGCTGGACGTGGCCAATCACTCGGCGCACTGGGCGCGGACGCAGGCCTTTCTGGGGATCGTGTCGCAGGCGCTGGAAAGCGACGCTTTGGACGGCGAAGCCGTTCTGCGCCAGACGGTCACCGGCCTTGCCAAGGCCTGGGCTTCTGATCCGCCGGTTCATCCCGTCATCCTTGCCGGATCGACAGCCTCACGCGGGACCACAGCGCTGTTGATGCAAGCCATCGCGGGCCTTCCCAACGGGGAGGTTGTGCTGCCGGGGTTTGATTTCGACATGCCACACGTCTGGGCCGGGATGACCGATGCGCTGAGTGCCGAAGACCATCCGCAATACCGCTTCCGCCGGGTGATGGACCTTTTGGACATCGCGCCTGAAGCAATCCAGCCGTGGACTGCAACTCCGCCCCCGGATGCGGGCCGCAACCGTCTGCTCTCGCTTTCGCTGCGGCCCGCGCCGATCACGGATCAATGGCTGGCCGAAGGACCGGGTCTGCCGGACCTGCCCCCGGTGACCGAAGGCCTCACCCTGATCGAAGCCCCCGGCGAACGCAGCGAGGCGCTGGCCATTGCCCTGATCCTGCGCCATGCCGCCGAAACTGGCACGAAGGCCGCCCTGATCTCGCCCGACCGCAATCTTACGCGCCGCGTCACGGCTGCACTTGACCGCTGGGGCATCCGCCCGGACGATTCCGCCGGTCGCCCGCTTGCGCTTTCGGCGCCGGGTCGCCTGATGCGGCAGGTGGCGGCCCTTTTCGGCCAGAAGCTGACGGGCGACGCACTTCTTGCCCTGCTGAAACACCCGCTGGCTTTTTCCGGTCCGGGTCGTGGCCAGCACCTGATCCTGACGCGTGAGTTCGAGCTGCATCTGCGCCGCAACGGCCCTGCCTTCCCGACCGGGGACAGCATT
>JANMGI010000509.1:0-1732 GCA_031374565.1 Paracoccaceae bacterium
AGGGCTTAAGCTGATCGAGACGGTGCTTTGGGACGGGGCAACGGCTCCGCGCTGGGCGCTGCACGAGGCGCGGCTGCGGCGGTCTGCGGGGCTGTTCGGGTGGGACTGCCCAAAGGTTGTGGTGACAGGTCCCGACCACCCGGCGAGGCTGCGGCTGACGCTGGACCGGGAGGGTCGGGTGGAGTGGCAAGTCGCGTCTTTGCCCGTTTCCAGACCCCGCTGGTGGATCGGGCTGGCGGAAAAGAGTCTTCGGTCGGACGATCCCTGGCTTTCGGTGAAATCCACGCGGCGCGAAGCGTACGACCAGGCGCGGGCGGCGCTGCCTGAGGGGCTCGACGAAGTGATCTTCCTGAATGAACGGGGCGAGGTCTGCGACGGGTCCATCACCTCGGTCTTCTTTGACCGGGGGCAGGGGATGCGGACGCCACCGCTGTCGTGCGGACTGCTACCGGGGGTGCTGCGGGCCGAACTTGAGTGCCGCGAGGAGATCTTGCGCGCCGAGGACCTGCCTCGGGTGCGGCTTTGGGTCGGCAATGCGCTGCGGGGCCTGATCCCGGCAGTCTGGACGGGTTGAAACTGCCGGGGGTTTCACACCCCCGGACCCCCGTGGAGTATTTTTGAAAAGAGCAAGCCGGGTAGCCGTTCGGTGCAGGTCGCGGGGTTGACTTGGGGGGCGGGGCAGGGTGTATCGGCCCGGATAACGCCAAGACCCTCGGAAGGGGAACGAAGATGCACGCCTATCGCAGCCACACCTGTGCCGCGCTGAACACGTCCAACGTGGGCGAAACGGTCCGCCTGTCGGGCTGGGTCCATCGGGTGCGCGACCATGGGGGGGTGCTTTTCATCGACCTGCGCGACCATTACGGGATCACTCAGCTGCTGTGCGACGGGGATTCGCCTGCGTTCAAGGCGCTTGAGACAGTTCGGGCGGAATGGGTGATCCGGGTGGACGGAAGGGTGAAGGCGCGGGATGCGTCGCTGGTGAACGCCAAGATCCCGACGGGGGAGATCGAGCTTTACGTGACCGGGGTGGAGGTCCTTGGGGCTTCCGAGGAGCTGCCGCTGCCGGTCTTTGGGGACACCGAATACCCCGAGGAAACCCGCCTGACTTACCGCTTCCTTGATCTCCGCCGCGACACGATGCACCAGAACATGATGCTGCGGTCGAACGTGGTGCGCTGGCTGCGCAATGCGATGTGGGACCAGGGCTTCACCGAATTCCAGACGCCGATCATCACCGCCTCGTCGCCCGAAGGCGCGCGCGACTTCCTGGTGCCCTCGCGCCTGCATCCGGGCAAGTTCTACGCCCTGCCGCAAGCGCCGCAGCAGTTCAAGCAGCTGATCCAGGTCGCCGGTTTCGACCGCTATTTCCAGATCGCGCCCTGCTTCCGCGACGAAGACCCCCGAGCCGACCGATCGCCCACCGACTTCTACCAGCTGGATGTCGAGATGAGTTTCGTCACGCAGGATGACGTCTTTGCTGCCGTCCAGCCGGTGCTGCAGGGGTTGTTCGAGCACTTCGAAGAGGAGCGTAAGAAGGTCGGCAAGGTGGCTCGCAAGGTCCATGCCGACTGGCCGCGCATCGCGTATCGGGACTCGCTGAAGTGGTTCGGGTCGGACAAGCCCGACCTGCGCAACCCGATCCGGATGCAGGACGTTTCGGAGCATTTCAGGGGTTCCGGCTTCGCGATCTTCGACAAGCTGCTGGAGCAGGACGGCAACGAGGTCCGCG
>JANMGI010000179.1:0-3225 GCA_031374565.1 Paracoccaceae bacterium
GCCTTTCCCGGCGCGAAGATCAGCGTGCAGGGCGATGATGGCGCGCATTTTGCCGCGGAAGTGATCGACGAAAGCTTTCGGGGCCTTAACCGGGTTCAGCAGCAACGCGCGGTCTATGCGGCTCTGAAGGGCAAGATGGACGGGCCAAGCGGGGCACTTCACGCGCTGGCGCTGACGACCAAAGCGCCGGAGTGAAAGGGACGAAGATGGCCGCTGATCAGACCAGACAGGAACGGATTGGTGCCGTCGCGATGTCGGCAGGCTCGGTCTTCATCGCGGGGATGGAGTGGCTGGATCGGCCCGCACCGGGCGAGTTTGTCGAGGCCGAGCCTGACTGGTACGTGACCTTCAACCTCGCCCTACACGGCGCAATTCTTGTCTTGCTGATCTTTTCGCTGACCCGGTTGAACAAGATTGCCGCCGACCGCACCGATCTGCGGATGCCGTTCCTGGTCATGATCCTTGTCGGGATCGTCGCGGCTGCCTATGTGGTAGGGCGGGATATTGGATTGGTTTGACGGACGCAAGGACGCTTGGGATGGCAACAGGGGCAGGATTGGGCGGGTTGGTGTCGGCGATCTTGCCGTTGGTCGGGCTTGTGACCATCCTGAAAGGCCGCAGCCGTCGCAAGCGCGATGCCCCGATGTCGGTGGACGAAGGTTTCGAGGCGCGTCAGGCTGCAACCCGGGAATCCGAACGGCGCATGGCGGCCTATCTGGCGCAGCGCGGCTCGGGCGGGTATCAGGTTAAAGACGAGACCGAACAGGAGATCAGGCGATGAGCGCTGAAGCGACGATCCGCGAGACAATCGAAAAGAACGATGTGGTGCTGTTCATGAAGGGCACCAAGATGATGCCGCAGTGTGGGTTCTCGTCCCGCGTGGCGGGGGTCCTGAACTTCATGGGGGTAGAGTTCGCCGACGTGAACGTCCTTGCCGATGCCGAGATCCGTCAGGGCATCAAGGACTTCAGCGACTGGCCGACGATCCCGCAGCTGTATGTCAAAGGCGAATTCGTCGGCGGCTGCGACATCATCACCGAGATGACGCTGTCGGGCGAATTGGACCAGCTTCTGGAAACCAAGGGTGTGGCTTTCGACAAGGCGGCGGCGGAGAAGATCCGCGAAGCCAACGGCTGAGCACGTCAAAAGGTTGATTGAGGGCCCGCTTAGGCGGGTCTTTTTGCGTTTCAGACACCCAGATACAGCAGGTCCAGTGCGCGGGTGATCTGGTCGCGCAAGTGCGCATGGTTTCCAACCTTTGTTCCGATACGCCCTACCCTTGCCGTCCCGAGAAGACTGAGCATGACGCGAAATTCACGCTCGGCGAAAATGAAGGGCACCGACAGTCGGTCAAGTGCTGTTACACCCTGTCGGTCAGCCGGGACACATGACGCGAAAACGCGAGTGCCCAAGTTATCTACGGCGGCACTTTGGATTATCATCACAAGTCCGCCATCGGGATCGCGGTAAAGATCGAACTGTTCAGCCACCTAAACGATCCTGATTCCAGCATTCGGGATGCCGTTTTCTTCGATCCACTTGTTGTAGTCGGCTATCGCGTCGGCGTTGTCTTCCTTCCAACGCTTCGCGCGGGCGGTGCGGACCTGGGAAAGGATGCCCTCTTCGGCAGCACGTGACACGTTGACGCCAAGGGCCCGCGCTTCATCCAGAAGGCTTGCGTCCAGCGTCATCGAAGTAGCGCGGCGGGCGGCGGACATGTTTCGCTCCTGCAGAAGTGACGGCATGCCGTCAAACATACCACATCTTTTGCGGTATAAACAGACCTACATCGCCTTGCAGGTCAGAAGCGGCATCTCTGCCTCGGGGGTTTTCCAGTAGAGGGTGGCCTCATCCCCCTTGGTCCACCAGACATAGTTCGATCCGTCCGAGGGCCAGCCATAGCGCACGCCCGAGGCGGCGGCTTCACTGACCAGAGTGATCTGGCGGCCATCGACGTTGATCACGACAAGGCTTTGATCGGTACCGTTGACGTAAGTTGCAGGCACTGCCACCCCACGGTCGCAGGTGTAGGTCTGACCGGTAAACCCTTGCGCCTGCACGGAGGCGGGGAGGACGACCAAAAGACCGACGAGCGCCTTCATGCCCGCACCTGCTCTTCAACGCGAGCGGCCATCGCTTCGGCACGTGCGGCGATTTCGGCAAGTGTTTCGGCGACTTGTGCCGGGATCACCGCCACGTCGCGGGTGGTGATCGGGCGGGCCTCCAGTTCGGCGACGCGGGCGCGGATGGTGCGCAACTCGTCTTCCAGCGCGGCGGTCTTGTCGGCCAGCATCAGGCCCGCCATCAAGAGCATCTTCGCTTCGGGCAGGCGGCCCATCTGGGCGATGATCGGGGTCGCTTCGGTATCCAGCATCCCGGCGGCAGACCGCAAGAAATGTTCTTCACCCGGCTGGCAAGAAACCTGGAACGGGCGTCCGCCGATCATGACTTCAAGTTCAGGCATTGCTGGCCTCCGTCAGGTGGGGTTCGAGGGCGGCGAGGATGTCATCCATCTCGGCGATCTCGGTCAGGCGGGTGGCGCGCAGGGTTTCAAGCTCTGTCGCCATCGCTTTGTTGATCAGTCCGGGTTCGGTCACGCCCGAGGCTGCCGCGGCGCGCAGAGCCTCAAGCTGTTCGCGAAGACTGGCGTTGACGCGGCGCATGCGTTGCAGTTCCAGCCCTTTCACGTCCAGTTCCTGGGTCAGGCGATCCAGCTTTTCTTGCAGGTCGCCCTTCGCCTCACGCTCTTTCGCGGCACGAAGGCGGGCCTGAAGCTGCGAGGTGAGGGACTTCTCTTCTTCAAGCTGGGCCCGCAGCGCGGCATCGGTCGGCGGCGAGGCGGGTGCGGCAGGTGCCACGGTGGGCGCGGCTGGCCGCGGCTGCAATACCAGCCGGTCCACCCCTTTCGTGATCCGTTCCAGCGCTGAGGTGATGCGCTTTTCCAGTTCGGTTATTTCCTGCATCCCTTGCCCCTTGCACACTGGGGCGCTGTCCCGGCGCCCGTCGATGGTCGGATCATGGCGCGACGAATCGGCCATCTTCCGGTCGATGATGATCTTAGCGCGAAACCCCGGAAAGGCGACGGGCCTTTCTTCCCAAGGCCTTGGGGACCAAGCTTGATCTTGCCGGTCGTGGTGGGTAGAGCCTTTTGCAACCCCCTTTCAGCCCAAAGGAACCGTGCCTTGGATATCCAGACCCTTCGCAGCAAGAACCCCGACCACTGGA
>JANMGI010000522.1:0-4806 GCA_031374565.1 Paracoccaceae bacterium
GGAAGGCTTGCAGGTCGGCGGCATGGCTGCACGAGCACAGCACCAGATAGCCACCGGGCGCGACCAAGGGGGCGGCAAGACGCGCCACCCGTTCATAGGCGCGCAGGCCCGCTTCCAGCGCAGGTTTGGCCGGCGCAAAGGCGGGCGGATCGCAGATCACAAGGTCGAACCGTGCTGCGTCGGCGCCCAAAGCCTCCAGCACCTCGAAAGCGTCGCCCTGCCGTGTGGTGAAGCGGTCAGCAAAGCCCGAAGCCGCCGCCCCCTGCTCTGCCAAGGCAAGCGCTGCTGCCGAAGCATCGACGGCCAGCGCCGACTGCGCCCCGCCCGCCAGTGCCGCAAGGCCGAAGCCCCCGACATGGGCAAAGATATCCAGAACGCGCGCGCCGTCCGCCAACCGGGCGGCAAAGGCGTGGTTTTCGCGCTGGTCGAAGTAAAGGCCGGTCTTCTGACCCCCCATCAGATCAGCCATGTAGGTGGCCCCGTTCATCGGCACGGGCACGGGTCCTTCGGGAAGCAGCCCATGCACAATGCCCGTCTCATCGGCCAGACCTTCCAGCCCGCGCGCCCGTCCCGAGCCGTTCTTGATCACCGAGGCAACGCCCGTCACCGCAATCAGAGCGGCGACGAGGGAGTCGATGGCAGCCTCGGCCCAGGCGGCATTCGGCTGGACCACCGCGACATCGCCAAAGCGGTCGATCACCACGCCGGGCAGGCCGTCAGCCTCGGCATGGATCAGGCGGTAGTAGGGGTCAGGGTAAAGCCGAGACCGATGCGCAAGGGCGCGTGCGATGCGGGCCTCGAACCAGGCCTGGTCGATCACCGCTGCCGGATCACGGTCCAGCATCCGGGCGATGATCTTCGATTTCGTGTTGACGGTGACCAGCCCCAAAGGCCGCCGTTCACCGTCTTCCAGCACGGCCAGAGCACCCGAAGTCAGGCCTTGCGTGCGCCGGTCGGTCACAAGTTCATCGGCGTAGACCCAGGGAAAGCCGTGCCGGATCGCCCGCGCTTCGGCTTTGGGTTTCAGCCGCACCACGGGAAGCCCGTGCGGCGCGTCTTCTGAACTGGTCATGCTGGTCCCTTTTCCGGTCTGACGCGAGGAAACGCCCGCATAGCCGCTTTCGCGCGGGGCCGGAAGAGAGCGCTTACTTCAGATCGACCTGCATGGTGATGTTGGACGACACGTAGAGATAGTCAGGCTGACCGGGGTTGCTGTTGATCTGGGTCGAAATGCTGATCGCAGTGATCGCACAGGTCTTCGCGACGCTATCAAGCAACAGGCCGCATTCCTTGACCGAGCGGGCGTAAAGATCACGGCGGGTCGCGTCTTCTTCGGCCTGCTTGGCGGCGCGATCCGCGCCCATCATCGGCAGGTTGAGGCTGATCGAGGTGTTGATGGCGATGCCCGAGGCGCCATCCGACATGGTACCATCGGTGGCAAGGTCTTCAGCCTGTGCTAGGCCGGGAAGCAGAGCAAGGCCAAGGGCCAGGGCTTTCAGTGCAGTTGGGCGCATGTGCGGTCTCCGAGGGTTGAAGCTACGGCAGACTGTTCCCGATCCGGTCGGAAAGCGCAACAACCCCGGCGTGTCCGCGGTGCGACGGGCGGAAGATCCGCCCGCCCGCAAAAGTGCGTCCGGCAGTCAGTTCGCCGTGGCGAGGATGTAGGCGGCTGCACGGTCGGGGGCACCGGCCACGGTGGCCTTTGTGGTCACATTCTGCGGGGCAGCCAGCACCATGGCCGACAGAAGAACACCGGCGACGGCGGCGGGGACGAGGATGGACAGCTTTTTCATCACGGTGACTCCATTTTAAGGTTAAGACATCCTCTGGTTGTCACGTTTGTTTGTTGGCTTTTGGACCAACAGCGGTAAAGATTCCGCCCACAATCGGGCTTTCCGGTGTCAGTTGTTTCGGATGCGCGATCAATGACAGCAACCTTGCGGAATTGCGTGCTGTTGATCACGAAATGGTTATTGTTAGCGCTAACAGGTGATGCTATAGCCATGCCACGCCACTCTCAGAGGACGCCATGACCCTTCATCCCACCATCACCCGCGTCACTGCCCGCATCCGGTCCCGGTCCGAGGCGACGCGCGGAATCTATCTGGAGCGGATGAGCAAGGCGGTGTCGGCCGGTCCGGTGCGCGCGCACCTTTCCTGCGGCAACCAGGCGCATGCCTATGCGGCGATGGGGGCGGACAAGGACGCACTGACGGCGGCAAAAGTGCCGAACCTGGGGATCGTGACGGCCTACAACGACATGCTGTCGGCGCATCAGCCGTTCGAGCGGTATCCCGACCTGATCCGCGCGGCGGCGGCCAAGGCGGGGGTGACCGTGCAGGTCGCAGGCGGGGTTCCGGCGATGTGCGACGGGGTCACGCAAGGCCAGCCGGGGATGGAACTGTCGCTCTTCAGCCGCGATGTGATCGCGCTGGCGGCAGGGGTGGCGCTAAGCCACAACTGCTTTGATGCGGCGCTGTATCTGGGCGTCTGCGACAAGATCGTGCCCGGCCTGATCATGGCGGCGGCAACCTTCGGGCATATCCCGGCGGTGTTCGTCCCGGCGGGGCCGATGACCAGCGGCATTCCGAACGACGAGAAGTCGCGCGTCCGCAACGCCTGGGCCGAAGGTCGGGCGACGCGGGAAGAACTGATGGCAGCCGAGATGGCCAGCTACCATGGGCCGGGGACCTGCACCTTCTACGGCACCGCGAACACCAACCAGATGCTGATGGAGTTCATGGGCCTCCACCTGCCCGGCACCAGCTTCGTCAACCCCGGCACGCCGTTGCGCGATGCGCTGACCTCGGCGGCGGTGGAGCGGGCGGCGGCGATCACCGCGCTTGGCAACGACTTCCGCCCGGCAGGAGAGATCCTGGATGAGCGCGCCTATGTGAACGGCATCGTCGGATTGATGGCGACGGGGGGGTCGACGAACCTGGTGCTGCACCTGCCGGCAATGGCGCGGGCAAGCGGTGTGATCCTCGACTTGCAGGACTTTGCCGAATTGTCCGAAGCGGTGCCCTTGATGGCCAAGGTCTATCCCAACGGGTTGGCGGATGTGAACCACTTCCATGCGGCGGGCGGGTTGCAGTTCCTGATCGCCCAGCTTCTGGACGCAGGACTGCTGCATCCCGACGCGAAAACCGTCGCGGGCGACGGTCTGGACGCCTACCGGCAGGAGCCGGTCCTCTCCGAAGGCCGCCTGGCCTGGCGCGACGGGCCAAAGACCAGCCTGAACGACAAGATCGTTCGCCCCGCATCTGACCCGTTTGCAGTGCAGGGCGGGCTGAAGCTTTTGACCGGCAACCTTGGGCGCGGGGTGATCAAGGTCTCGGCGGTGGCACCCGAGCGCCATGTGATCGAGGCCCCGGCGCGCATCTTCCACACCCAGGACGGTGTGAAAGCGGCGTTCAAGGCGGGCGCGTTCACGTCCGACACCATCGTCGTCGTGCGGTTTCAGGGGCCACAGGCGAACGGGATGCCAGAACTGCACTCGCTGACCCCCACGCTGTCGGTGTTGCAGGACCGGGGGCTGAAGGTGGCGCTGGTGACCGATGGCCGGATGTCCGGCGCGTCCGGCAAGGTCCCCGCGGCGATTCATGTCTCACCCGAGGCGGCGTCGGGTGGTCCGCTGGCACGGCTGCGGGACGGCGACATCGTCCGGCTGGACGCTGATGCGGGCACCCTGACCGTGCTGGCTGTCGATTTCGACAGCCGCGTGCCGGTGACCGCCGACCTGTCCGAAAACGAACACGGGATCGGGCGCGAGCTTTTCGCCGCCTTCCGCCGCAACGTGGGTTCCGCCGATACCGGGGCGGCATTGGTGGTCTGACCGCGCACCCCTGTCAAACCTTTGCCTCCGGCGGGGATATTTTAATCAGTATGAAAGGGTTCAAGGTCAGAGTGGCACTACGGTACAGGCGGGGACGCCGATGACCGTTCAGTGTGAAAGGCCCCTCGTCTTCCCCCGGAAACGGGCCCAAGGCGGGGGGTCAGCTTTGACAGTCGCGCTTTCATGCTGATCCAAATATCCCCGCCGGAGGCTTCTATCCCAACCACCTCCCCGACGTCGGGGCCTGAAGGAGCCGACCATGACCCCCGCCGAGCAATCCGCCGAAGCCGCGAAGATCTGCCGCCTTGCCCCGGTCGTTCCGGTTCTGGTGATCGACGATCTTGCCCATGCAAGGCCCTTGGCCGAGGCGCTGGTCGCAGGCGGCTTGCCGGCGCTGGAAGTGACGTTGCGGACGGCCTGCGCGCTGGACGCGATCCGGGCGATGGCCGAAGTGCCGGGGGGTGTGGTCGGCGCAGGCACGCTGCTGACACCCGCAGACGTCAAGGCGGCGAAAGCGGCGGGGGCGATGTTCGGGGTTTCGCCTGGGGCGACCGACCGGATCATTGCGGCCTGCGAGGATGAGGGGCTTCCGCTTTTGCCGGGGGCGGCGACAGCAAGCGAGATCATGACGCTTCTGGAAAAGGGCTACACGGTGCAGAAGTTCTTCCCGGCGGAACAGGCGGGGGGGGCGGCGTACCTCAAATCCATCGGCTCGCCCATTCCGCAGGTGAAGTTCTGTCCGACGGGCGGGATCAGCCTGAAGCTCGCGCCAGAGTATCTGTCTTTGAAGAACATCCTCTGCGTCGGAGGCAGCTGGGTGGCGCCGAAGGATGCGATGGCCAAGGGCGACTGGGCCGCGATCACCACGCTTGCGCGCGGAGCGGCCGGATTGCCCCGGAGCGACTGATCGATTTCCCTTCGGACGTCGTTCCGGAATTCGTGACGAATTCCGGTTACGCCGTGTGGCTAAG
>JANMGI010000552.1:0-1976 GCA_031374565.1 Paracoccaceae bacterium
GGACCTGGCCTGGCCGATCCCTGCCGATGCGAAGATCAGCCTGAACACGCTGAAGGACGACGCCCCGGCGCTGGAGTTGATCCGGCATGACCTGGCGCATATCATGGCGCGCGCGGTGCAGGAGATTTGGCCGGATGTCCGCGTGACCATCGGTCCGGTGCGGGACAACGGCTGGTTTTACGACTTTGACCGCGCCGAACCCTTCACGCCCGAAGACCTTGGCCAGATCGAAGCGAAGATGAAGCAGATCATCAACGCGCGCGACCCGGTTCGCACGGAAGTCTGGCCACGTGCGAAGGCAGTGGAATATTACCGGGGCCGGCAGGAGCCGTTCAAGCTGGAGCTGATCGACCGCATCCCCGAGGGTGAGGACCTTCGGATGTACTGGCACGGGCCTTGGCAGGACCTGTGCCGGGGGCCGCACCTGCAACACACGGGGCAGGTTCCGGCGGACGCGTTCAAGCTGACGCATGTGGCGGGGGCCTACTGGCTTGGCGATGCCTCGCGGCCCATGTTGCAGCGCATCTACGGCGTGGCGTTCAGGAACCGCGATGACCTGAAGGCGCACCTGACGATGCTGGAGGAGGCCGCGAAACGCGACCACCGCAAGCTTGGCCGCGAGATGGAGCTGTTCCACCTTCAGGAAGAAGCCCCGGGGATGGTGTTCTGGCATCCGAACGGCTGGACGATCTACCGCCAGCTGGAAGACTACATGCGCGGGCGGCTGCAGAGCGCTGGGTATAAAGAGATCAAGACACCGCAAGTCGTGGACCGGGTGCTGTGGGAAAAATCCGGTCACTGGGAGGCCTACCGCGAGAACATGTTCATCGTCGAGGTGGACGAGGACGGCGCCAAGGAAAAGCGGATCAACGCACTGAAGCCGATGAACTGCCCCTGCCATGTGCAGGTCTACAATCAAGGCCTGAAATCCTACCGCGACCTGCCGTTGCGACTGGCGGAGTTCGGGTCGTGCCACCGGTACGAATCCTCCGGCTCCATGCACGGGCTGATGCGAGTACGCGGCTTCACGCAGGACGACGCGCATATCTTCTGCACCGAGGATCAGATCGGCGCGGAGTGTGAAAACTTCATCAAGCTGCTGGCGTCCGTCTACAAGGACCTTGGCTTCGATGGTTTCGAGATCAAGTTCTCGACCCGGCCAGATGTCCGGATCGGCGACGATGCGACCTGGGACAAGGTCGAGGGCATGCTTGAGGCCGCAATCAAGGGCGCTGGCGTGCCCTATGAGGTCGACCCCGGCGAAGGCGCGTTCTACGGCCCAAAGCTTGATTTCAAACTGACCGATGCCATCGGCCGCAAATGGCAATGCGGCACCTTCCAGGTTGACCCGAACCTGCCGACCCGGCTTGGCGCTGAATATGTCGGCGAAGACGGGGGAAAGCACCGACCCTACATGCTGCACCGCGCGATCCTGGGGTCGTTCGAGCGCTTCATCGGCATCCTTCTGGAAAACTACGCCGGGAAGCTGCCGTTCTGGCTGGCCCCGCGGCAGGTCGTCGTCGCCAGCATTGTCTCGGATGCCGACCCGTTCGTGCATGAGGTGGTCGCAGCTTTGCGCAAAGCCGGGGTCCGGGCCGAGGCGGATGTGCGCAACGAGAAGATCAACTACAAGGTCCGCGAGCATTCAGTTGGAAAGGTTCCCGTGATCCTGGCCATCGGGATGCAGGAGGTTGAAGCGAAAACTGTTTCAGTTCGGCGTCTGGGAGAGAGCCGGACTGAAATGATGGCACTTGATTCCGCGATAGCAGCGTTTGGGTTCGAGGCGCTGCCACCGGCGAATAACTGATCGCAAGCCAATGATTTATAAGGAAAAGCCCCGGTCTATGGCCGAGGCTTTTTGCATTTCTGCACCTGCGACACCGTGTCACGAAGCCGTTGATCACAGGTCCGTGCCTGTCCTGTGATCGTAGGGGGAGGCTACGTCTTGGTCAGTCGCAAAGGGTGCGACAGACACA
>JANMGI010000580.1:0-4924 GCA_031374565.1 Paracoccaceae bacterium
CGGTTGGTCAGGTGGTGGCCGTTCGGGTCGCCGTGACGCCAGCACACTGCATCGCCGGGGAAAAGGTCGGTCATCCCGTTGTCATCCCGCAGCGTGGCGGTGCCGGAAAGGAGATAAATGAACTCATCCTCGGCGGAATGCCAATGCCGCTGGCTGGACCAGGCTCCGGGGTCAAGTGTGTCGAGATAGGCGCCAAACTGGGTCAGCCCGCCCGCCACAGACAGGTGCAGCGTGCGCAGGCCCTTGTCGCCGCTGGTGGGCGCGCTGGCGGGATCGACGATCATGTCGCGCCAACCTCGCGGGCGGTAATGCCGAACTGCGCCTCAAGCACCTCGCGGGTAACGGGCCAGCGGTTTGCCTCTATCGCGTAATGCGCTTCCGAAAACAGCCAGCCCGCGCCGCGCCGCACCAGGGTGTGTCGCGAGACATGTGGACAATTCACCCGTTCGCCGTGCGAGATCAGGTGGGTGTGATGCCAGCCCTCGATCCGGTCGCGGCATACAAAGTCGGCTTCGCGGGCGACCCGTTCGTAATGGGTGACGCCCTGGGCGCGCAGGCTGTCGTGCAGGGCCTGGAACGTCGGGGTCAGGTCATCCCGGACCGAGACCAGCAGGCGGGCGTTCTGGGTGTGAATGAGGTAGGGCAGGTCGATCATCACGACGTAGCGATTGAAATCTCCGGCCAGGACGGCATCGGACACCTTGTTCAGCGCAGTCTGGTAGATCTCTAGTGGAGTCATCGCGCCCCCTGAAAATCGCTGCCGTCCTTGTAGGTGAAGCGGGCTTTGCCACTTTCCATCTCGACCCGGAGATCCACGTCGGAATAGGTTGCAACCTCACGCGGGGCTTTGGATCCGACCACAAGAAAGCGGGCGACCTTGTCCGTGCGGTTGATGAACTGGTGGCCATCGGTGCTGCCCGCCGGGAAGGCCGCACAGTCGCCCACGCGCATCACGGTTTCGCCTGCGTCCTGCACCAGGGTGCATTCGCCTTCGGTCATCATCACGAACTCATCCTCGTGCAGGTGCCAGTGGCGCAGGCTGGACAAGGCACCGGGTTCAAGGCTGACAAGGTTCGCGCCGAACTGGGTCAGGCCCCCGGCATCGCCAAGCCGCAGGGACGACCGCCCCTTCATCATGCTGGCATAGGGTTCGGGATAGATCGAGCCGGTCTTCACCGGCACCGTTGTCAGGTCAATCACGGGCATCGCGGCCTCCTCCGGTTGGGCCTGAGCCCGGCCGTGAAGCCCCAGGCGTCAGGCGGACAGCGCAAGCGCCGTGAACTGGTGATTCAACTCGGGCATCGAGAGGTGGGTGTAGTTTATCATCTCGGTCTGAAGGCCAAACTCGGTCCCGCGGCAGAAGTAGACCGCTTGCGAGATACGGGAGGCCTCGGCCGGGAAGGCGATCTCCTGCCAGTCGACCCAGACCCGAAACCGACCGGCCCGCGGCAGGTCCATAGCCGAGATGCTGGGCCGCAGCATGACGACCCCACGCTCGACCAGCGCTTGGCGCAGATGGGCAAGGATCATCCGGGCCTGATCGGAGGAGGTGATCACCAGTTGGCTGGTCTGCATGAAGACCGGCAAAGGGTAAAGATAGCTTGCGAGCAGATGGTCGAACTGGCCGGACAGCAACCATTCGCCGCGCTGGCGCAATTGCGTTGTAACCTGTGAAGACAGCATCAATTACATTCCCAAAGTGTTTTGGATATCCAACCATCTTGGGAGAATCGCCGTTTTCGCGACGTAGGGTTGCGACAGCGCATAGTTCAAAACCGACATCAACGCGGGGTTGCACCCAGTGCATGACGTTCGTGTTTCTGCTGGCGCGGTCTGGCATCACACCCGCTCGATGATCGTGGCTGCGCCCATTCCACTGGCGATACAAAGGGTTGCAAGCCCCATCGCCTTGTCCTGACGCTCCAGCTCGTCCAGAAGCGTGCCGATGATGATCGCACCCGTCGCCCCAAGCGGGTGGCCCATGGCGATGGAGCCGCCGTTGACATTGACAAGGCCTGGGTCGACGTCGAAGGCCTGCTGAAAGCGCAGGACGACGGACGCGAAGGCTTCGTTCACTTCGAAGAGGTCAATGTCGCCAATCTGCAACCCGCTGTCGTGCAGGATTTTCTGCGTCGCCGGGACCGGACCGGTGAGCATGATCGTGGGGTCGGTGCCGATCTTCGCAGTCGCCCGGATGCGGGCGCGAGGCTTCAGCCCGTGGGCCTTGCCAAACGCTGCATCGCCAATCAGCACCGCCGCCGCCCCGTCCACGATACCGCTGGAGTTTCCGGCGTGGTGGATGTGGTTGATGCGTTCCAGATGCGGGTATTTCATCATCGCGACCTTGTCGAAGCCGGGCATGACCTCGCCCATGTCCTTGAAGGCGGGTTTGAGTGCCCCAAGCGCCTGCATGTCAGTGCCGGGGCGCATATATTCGTCGGTGGCAAGGATCGGCAGACCGTTCTGGTCGCGGATGGTCAGGACGGATTTTGAGAACCTGCCCTCGGCCCAAGCCTGGGCGGCGCGCTTTTGCGACTCCACCGCCAAAGCGTCGGCCATGTCACGGGTGAAGCCATATTCGGTGGCGATGATGTCGGCGGAAATCCCTTGCGGGACGAAGTAGGTCTTCATTGCCAGCCCCGGATCGACGGCAATCGCTGCCCCGTCACTGCCCATCGCGACGCGGCCCATCATCTCGACCCCACCGGCGATGTAGGCGTGCCCGGCACCACCCTTGACCTGATTGGCGGCAAGGTTCACTGCCTCCATGCCCGACGCGCAGAAGCGGTTGATCGCAAGACCGGGGATGCGTTCGTCAAGGTCGCTTGCCAGCACCGCCGACCGCGCCAGACACCCTCCCTGTTCCCCGACCTGGGTGACGTTGCCCCAGATCACATCCTCGACTGCGTGGCCTTCCAGGCCGTTGCGTTCCTTCACCGCGTTCAGCACCTTTGCCGACAGCGCGACCGAGGTCAGTTCGTGCAGCGACCCGTCGGGGCGGCCTTTGCCACGGGGCGAGCGGACGGCGTCGTAGATGAAAGCGTCGGTCATGGGGAAGCTCCTCAGGTTGCGGGGAAGGCCCGCGTCATCAGGTCGTAGGGGTGTTTCCAGCCGGGCAGGGCCGCGATGCGGTCCAGCCAGCGGTCGATGTTCGGCCACTCGGCCCGGTCAAAGCCGAAGGGTTCGGGGTAGTAAAGATAGCCGCAGCAGGAGAGGTCGGCGATCGTGACAGCCTCACCCGCAATCCAGTTCCTGGCGGCAAGGTGGTCATTCAGGACCGTGTAGGCGGCTTTGAGGCGGCCCTGCAGGAACGGGATTACGCCTTCGGGGCGTTTGTCGGGGGGCAGGAAGTTCATCAGGAAGCGGGTGGTGCCGATGGCGGTGGACAGCTTATGATTGTCCCAGAACATCCAGCGCAGCACCTCGCGCCGTTCAGCCGCCGAACGGCCACCAAGCTTGCCGGTCTTGGAGGAGATGTAGTCCAGGATCACCCCCGACTGCGTCAGAGTGGTGTCGCCATCGACCAGCACGGGCACTTCGCCCATCTCGTTGATGGCCTTGAATTCCGGGCTGCGCGCTTCGCCCTTGAAGAAGTCGACGAAGACCGGCTCCCATTCCAGATCCGCCAGCGTCAGCGCCAAGGCGCATTTGTAGGCGTTGCCGCTTTCGCCAAAGCAATAGAGCTTCATGTCGTTTCTCCCCGGAACCATGGTGCAGGGCGGGCCATTGCGGCCCGCCGTCGGGGTGAAGCCTAGAACGCCTCGGCAGTCAGCGCCATGACCGTATCCGCACCGCTTTCGATCCGGGCAAGGTGCATGGAGCAGGCAGGCAGCTGACGGGCCATGTAGAAGCGGCCAGTGGCGATCTTCGCGTCAAGAAAGTCGCGGTCCTGCGCACCGGCGTCCAGCGCCACGTAGGCCGCCTTGGCCATCCGGGTCCACATCAGGCCCAGACAGACATGACCCATCATGTGCATGAAGTCGTAGGACCCGGCCAACGCGGCATTGGGGTTCTTCATCCCTTGCGCCATGAAGAACATGCCCGCCTGTTGCAGCTGCTTGGACGCGGCCTTCAGGGGATCGGCGAAGCCCGTCATCCGGTCGTCGCCGTCATGCGCCTTCACTTCAGCCTTCACCATCTCGAAGAAGGCCATCACATGCTTGCCGCCGTCGGTGGCCAGCTTCCGGCCCACAAGGTCCAGTGCCTGCACGCCGTTGGCGCCTTCGTAGATCATCGCGATCCGGGCATCGCGGGCGAACTGCGACATGCCCCATTCCTCGATATACCCGTGTCCGCCGAAGACCTGCTGCGCGGCCACCGACATCTCGAACCCCTTGTCGGTCTGGAAGCCCTTCAGCACCGGCGTGAGCAACCCGATCAGCCCGTCCGCCGCCATGTCGCCGGTATGCGCCCGGTCGATCAGCGTCGCCCCCCAGTAGGTCAGCGCGCGGGCACCTTCCAGGAAACTCTTCTGTTCCATAAGGTTGCGGCGGATGTCGGGGTGGACGATCAGCGGGTCAGCGGGGCCGGTGGGGTTCTTCACCCCGGTCACGTCGCGGCCCTGCAGGCGGTCCTTGGCATAGGCGACGGCGTTCTGGTAGGCGGCTTCGGCCACGGCGTAACCCTGCAACGCCACACCAAGCCGGGCCTCGTTCATCATGGTGAACATGGCCCTCATGCCCTTGTGCAGATCGCCCAGAAGCCACCCGGTCGCCCCATCGTAATTCATCACGCAGGTCGAATTGCCGTGGATGCCCATCTTGTCTTCGACCTTGCCCACCGACACGGCATTGCGCGCGCCAAGCGAGCCATCGTCGTTCACCAGCACCTTCGGCACGATGAAAAGGCTGATCCCTTTCGTCCCCTCACCCCCGCCGGGGGCCTTGGCCAGCACCAGATGCACGATGTTCGACGCCATGTCGTG
>JANMGI010000582.1:0-2393 GCA_031374565.1 Paracoccaceae bacterium
GGCATCGGCGGCGCGCAAGGTCATCTCGGCTGTGCGCCAGTTCAGAAGGACGGTCAGAACGGTTGGAGTATCAAGGACTTCAGACAAAAGGATCACCCGTGGATGCAATCAATCAAGAACTGCGCCGCCTGACGGCGGACGCCGCGTCATCTATTTCCGCGCGCTTCGAGTGGCAAGTGCAGTGCCCGCCAGCGATGGCAGAACCAGCGCGCAATCCAGATAGCGACGGGCCAGACGGCGCGGATTGGTCAGCATCCGCCACAACCATTCCATCGCGATCTTGCGCACCCAGACCGGCGCGCGGGTCTGGTGTCCGGCGATGAAATCCAGCCCCGCCCCGATGGACAGAAATCCCAGCTGCGGATGCCGCGCAATCCCCCTCGCGGCCAGCAACTCCTGCTTCGGTGCGCCCAATGCCAGAAGGCAGATGCGCGCACCGGACGCAGCAACCTGATCCAGCAAAGCGTCCGCCGCAGCGCTTTCGGGATCGAACCCATAGGGCGGTGCAAGGCAGGCAACAACCTTCAGACCCGGATGATCGGCCTGCAACCGCGCTGCCGCCGCCCGCAGCACCACCTCGGTCGAGCCGAGAAAGGCCAGCGGCGTGCCCAGCCGCACCGCCAGTGCCGCCACGGGTTCGATCAGCTCGGACCCTGGAACGAGGCTGACATCAGGACGCCCCGACAAATGCGCAAGCCAGACGATGGGGTTGCCGTCCGCGACCACGTGGCTGTGCGCCCGGTAGGCCCGCAGAAAGCTCGGATTGCTGCGCATCTTCACGACATGATCCAGGTTCAGCGTGGCGATGGCAAAGCCGGTTCCGGCTGTCAGATGCGCTTCTAAATCAGCCAGAAGCGCCGCTTCGGTCGGAAAATTCACCAGGCTCAACGCGTCCTGTTTTGCGTCGGGGACAAGGTCCATCACTATCCTCTCCTTCCGCCTTTCTGTCGTCACAACTGTCTGACACAGGTCCAGACTGACAGGCGATTGTTCTATCATCGTCAAGCAGATAGTCTTGGACTTACAGGAACGAGCAGGGTTTTTTCGTGGCATTGGCGCAAGAGTCGGTCGGAAACTCACCGGATCGCCCGGACGTCGCGTTGATGCTGTCGATCATCGTGCCGACCTTCCGGCGCGAAAGCTATCTGGCCCCGCTGTTTGCCGCCGTCGCAGCCCAGATCGCAACGGTTGCGGACCCGGTGGAACTTGTGCTTGTCGACAACTCGCCGGACGCTTCGGCCAAAGCCGCTGCGGCGTCGGCGCCCGCCTTTGTCCGCTACGCGCATGAACCCCGCACCGGCGTGGCCGAGGCCCGCAATCGCGGGGTGACTGAGGCCAAGGGCACCCATGTCATCTTTCTGGATGACGACGAACGCCCTGCCCCCGGCTGGCTTGCCGCATTTGCAGCCGCCGCGCGACGCGGGGACCGTGCGGCTTTCGGGTCGGTCGAACCGCAGTTTGAAGTAGAACCGCCCCTTGCCCTGCGCGGCCCCTTGGACCGCATCTTCAGCCGCCGCCTGCCCGCGCCTTCGGGGGCCGACGTGCAGGCGATGCGCGCCTATCTTGGCTCGGGAAACTCGATGTTCGCCCGCGCCACGCTGGCCTTGGTCAACCCACCCTTCGACACCTCCTTCAATGCCGGGGGCGAGGATGTCTGGCTTTTCCGCCGCCTTGTCGACCAGCACCAGCTCCCGATGATCTGGTGCCCCGAGGCCTTGGTGCATGAGATCGTCCCGCAGCGCCGCGCGACGATGGAATTTCTGCGTCAGCGACGGTTCAGCGATGGGCAGTTGCGCTGTCTGGTGGAAAGCGACGCCGGGGGCCTGCGGGCGGCCGCGCGGGTCGCGCTCTGGATGGCAGTCGGCGCGGCGCAGCTTCTGGGTTTCGGGCTTGCCGCCCTTGCTACCCGTCCGTTTTCAGCCCCGCTTTCCACAAAGTTCCAGCTTACGGCGGTCGGCGGCGCGGGCAAGCTTCTGTGGTGGCAGCGGAAAACACAGCGCTAGGATGACGGAATGACCGAAGCCCCAGATGACCGGCCCATCGCCTACCTCACCGGCGATTACCCCAAAGTGTCGCACACCTTCATTCTGCGTGAGGTTCAGGCCCTGCGCGCGAACGGCGTGCAGGTTCTGACCTGCTCGATCCGCCAGCCTGCGCTAGCCGAATTCAAGGGCGAGGAAGAACTGCGCGCCAGGGCTGAGACGTTTTACGTCATCGCCGCCGCAAAAAGCCCGTTGCGGCTGCTGGCGGCACATGGGCGGGCGTTTCTCCGCTCGCCGGGTGCTTGGGTCAAGACGCTGGCGCTGGCTGTGAAGATGCGCTCGCCGGGCCTCAAGGCGCTGATCTGGCAGCTTTTCTACTTTCTCGAGGCCGGGGTTCTTGCCGATCACCTG
>JANMGI010000531.1:0-1713 GCA_031374565.1 Paracoccaceae bacterium
GCAGTGGATCGGCCCCGCACCGGTCAGCGCGGCCAAGGCGGGCACGGGTGCCATGATAGTCTCCCTCGATGTCGTGGCCGGGGACTTCGTGGATGTCGTTTACAGTGGCAGGCACGATGCCCGCGGCCTTTGCGCCTTGGGTCAGATCGCGGGCCAAGGGGTGGGAGGAGCCTGCGGCAAGGGCGGCGGCAAGGGCCACGACCTCGGCCAGATGCTCCAGCGCGGTGCCGTGCTTGATCAGGGGGACCTTGCGGAAGAGGCGACCCGAGGCGCAGGTGATGACCGCCGGGACGGCTCGCCCAAGGGCGCAGGGGCAGGTGATGATCAGGACGGCGGCAGAGATATTGATCGCATGGCGCAGGTCGCCGACGGTGGCCCACATCCAGTTGCCGAAGGCGCTGAACGACAGGATATGGACGAGGGGCGAACAGAGTTTCGCGGCGCGGTCGGCGAGGCTGGTGTAGCGGGTCTTCGCCCCTTCGGCCACGGCGACGAGGTTTGCCATGCGGTGCAGGCTGGAGTCCTTGCCTACGGCAGTGACCGTCACGGTCAGGGGGCCGGTCAGGTTGACCTCGCCCGCGCTGACCTCGGTGCCCTGCCGCGCATGAACGGGCAGGCTTTCGCCGGTGATAAGGCTGCGGTCAAGCTCGGACGCGCCGTGCAGAACGACCCCATCCACCGGCATCCGCGCGCCGGGGCGGACAAGGACGGTATCGCCGGGGTGGATCTCGGCGATGGGGGTTTCGATATCATTGCCGTCAAGGATCAGGATCGCGCGGGGGACTTCGAAGGCGGCCAGTTCCTCGGCCGCGGAACGGGCGATGGCGCAGGTCCGGTGGTCAAGGTAGCGACCGAGGAGGAGGAAGGCCGGCATCACGGTGGCGTCGAAATAGGCGTGGTGTCCGGACATCGCGGTCTTATAGACCGAGATCGAGGAGGCGAGGATCAGGGCGAGGGAGATCGGGACGTCCATGCCAAGCTTGCCTTGCCGCAGGCTGGCCCAGGCGGATTTGAAGAAGGGCTGACCGGCGAAGATGACGGTCGGCAGCGCGATGGCGGCGGAAATCCAGTGGAAAAGGTCGCGCGTCGCGTCCTCGGCCCCCGACCAGACGGTGACGGACAGAAGCATGACGTTCATCATCGAAAAGACCGCGACGCCAAAGCGCATCAGAAGTTCGCGGCCCTTACGGTCGGTCTCGGTGGAGGAGAGAAGGCCGGGGGCAAGCTCGTGCGCCTCTTGCCGCTGACCGGCGAGGGTGGCGATCAGCTGGGCGGCAGTGACAGCAGGGATCGCCCTTCACGCTGACGCGCTTTTGCGTGAGGTTGACGTGGGCCGAGATCACGCCGGGGACGGCCTGAATCGCGGCCTCGACCGTGGAGATGGACTGCGCGTCGCCCGCGTTTGGCAGCGACAGGATGATCTGCCCGGCGCGGTCGGTACGCAGGGCGGCGATGCGTGCGGCGGCGGGGACGAGGACGCGGGCGGGGCAGGCCGATACCGGCGGGCGGGTGGCAGCAAAGTCTTCGGCGATGGTCATTGCAGGATTCCTTCGGCATCGTCGGGGAGGCCCCCCACCCTCTCCCTCCCCCACGAAGGGGGGAGGGAAGCGCTTGGCATTCAGGCGTCACGCCGGGGGCCACCTAAGTCTCAGCCCTTCACGAAGAGTTCGTAGCGGTGTTCGAAGAGCGTGCCGTCGGCTGCGGTCGCGGTGA
>JANMGI010000653.1:0-8148 GCA_031374565.1 Paracoccaceae bacterium
TTCGATGGAGCAGACGATGATGGCGTTGTCGGCGCGGTCGCGGACCACCTCCATTTCGAACTCTTTCCAGCCGAGGAGGGATTCGTCGACCAGCACCTGTGCGACGGGCGAGGCCTCCAGCCCGGAACGGACAATCGCCTCATAGTCGTCGCGGTTGTAGGCCACGCCGCCGCCGGTGCCGCCTAGGGTGAAGGCGGGGCGGATGATGGCGGGAAGGCCGACATATTCGATGGCGGCGATGGCTTCTGCGACACCGGCGGCGCTGTCGTATTTGCCGTTGGGCATTTTGGGGGCGGCGATGATGGTCGCCTTGGGGTTTTCCAGACCGATGCGGTCCATCGCCTCACGGAACAACTTGCGATCTTCTGCCATTTCGATGGCTTCGCGCTTGGCCCCGATGAGTTCGACGTTGAACTTTTCCAGCACGCCCATGTCGGCCAGCGCCAGCGCGGTGTTCAGGCCGGTCTGCCCGCCCATTGTCGGCAGGATCGCGTCGGGGCGTTCCTTTTCGATGATCTTGGCAACGACTTCGGGGGTGATCGGCTCGATGTAGGTGGCATCCGCAAGCCCTGGGTCTGTCATGATCGTCGCGGGGTTCGAGTTCACCAGGATGACCCGGTAGCCTTCCTCACGCAGGGCTTTGCAGGCCTGGGCACCGGAGTAGTCGAACTCGCACGCCTGACCGATGACGATGGGACCCGCGCCGATGATCATGATCGACTTGATATCGGTCCGCTTCGGCATGTCAGCCCCCACCTATTGCGCAAAATTGTGCGGGTTATAGACAGAAGCCGGGGGGGCGCAAGGGGCAAACGGGGCGTGAATGCCTTGCAGCCGCGACAGGCCGGAAGCGACCGTTTTGGTCTGCTTTGGCACCGCCTGGCATGTACCCCAAAACGCGCCACAAGACCGGCTGTCAGGACAGACCGATCCGCTGCGCAGCCTTGTTCACGATACTTTGCGCATCTTCGGACAAAGCCATGAATGCACCCCGGAAATGGGTCAGGGAATAGTCAGGGGCCACTTTACGGATCCGCGCCAGGCAACGGTCGGCCTCTGGCATGCGGTCCGCCGTGACCAAGGTGACTGCAGTGATGGCAAGGATGTGCTTGTGGACGTTGTGCTGTTGCGCCGCCTTCACGGCAAATGTGACGGCCTGGTCGATCTTCCCCTGACGCAAGAAAGCCATGGCCTTCGCCCCATGGATTGCACAAAGAAATGGATCAAAGGGACTTAGGTTTTCTGCGGCATCCGCACAGTCGATTGCGTCGGATGGATTGCCCGATTGAAACAGAAAGAACGACAGCGATTGATACCCCATGGCAAAACTTGGACTGATGTCGACCGCTGTTCGCAACTGCAGGATGCCTGCATCAGTATCGCTGTTGAGCCAGAGAGCGCGGCCATAGGCCCAACGGGATGCGGGGCTTTGTTCATCAAGCTGCATGGCCCGAGCCGCAGACCGCATCGCCATTTCGGATGTGTCGCCGCGCTGATCTGTCGGGCGCAGGAAAGCCTCAAGAAAGTGACAGTACGACAGCGCGGCATGCGCACGGGAAAAACTTGGATCAAGGTCAACGGACAAATCGAAGAAGCTTTCAGCGCGCTGAAGCTCGGCGGATGAAAACTGCAGCATATGGAACAGCCCGCGGTGGTAGGCTTGCCATGAGTCGAGCGATGGCAGCGTGGTCAGCAAGGCGCGGTTCCGTTCGGCAGTGGTGATTTCGCGCTGAAGTGCGTGGATCAGCCGGTCAACCACCGACATCAACAGGTTGCCGTAAATGTCCCGCCGGTCGGCAAAGTCTTCACTCCAGACAACATTTCCGTCGGCACAGTCGACAAGACTGACGTCCAGAGTGACGATTTCCTTGTCGATCCTCGCCCGGCCCGTCAAGACATAGGCCACGCCCAGTGCCGTTCCTGCCGCTGTCGGGTCACCGGCAAGGTCACGCACCGCAAATGAGCTGCTGCGGGCGATCACATGAAAGTTGCGCAGCCTGGCAAGACGGCTGATGATATCATGCGAAAGTCCGTCAAGCAGAAACGTGTCGGCCGCGCTCTTTGGCGTGACCAGTTCGAACGGAAGGACGGCAATCCCGTCCCTCCGCAGCTTGGGCGGGCTAAGAGGGATTGCCGTGCTGGCAAAATCTGAACTTTGTGGAGCCGTAATGGGTTGAGCAGGGGACTTGGCCGGTCCAGGCGTTGCCCCCAGAAAGAGATACCCCCGTCGCGGAACAGTCTGCAGCAGGTCTTTTGCATCGGACCCCAAAGCAAGGCGTATGTCATGCACACATTGCGTCAAAGAGTCCTCGGTCACGATCACATCCGGCCAGACCGCTGACAGAAGCGCATCCTTCGAGACGACGCGACCAGATTGCCGGACCAGATGTTCAAGCAGCGCAAACGACTTCGCCCGAAGCTTGACGTCCTTGGTTCCTTTCAGGAGTCTTGCCTTTTCAAGATCAAGCGTAAAGCCTGCGAAAGAGAAGATGGAACCGTCTTCGCGCACCATTGACACCATGAGCGTCTTCAGACCGACTGCACGTCAACGTTAGCATGCACCTGCGAAACCACAAGCAGGGGGCAAACATCTGCGCGGCACGGGTCACCCAAGACAGTTGCGTCCGAAGTCGCCCGATCCGCGCTGCGTGGCAACCGACCTTGTGGCTGATGTTCCGCGATGACAGCGGTTTCATCTTTTGACGAAACCGGAGGTCGTTGTGGAATGCAGGCTTACTACGGTCCGAAGACCGTTAAAGGTGCCACCTTACCCGTCGCAGGATCAAGCTTGATCTCGCCAATGGCGACGGCCTCCTGCCCGGTTGATTGCAAAAAGACGGTAGCGCTTTGGTTGCGGATTTCGTGGATGACGGCATCGTAGGTCAGGGTCAGGGGAAAGACCTGCCTGTCTGCTGCAAGCGGGGCCGAGAAGTCGAGGACCAGTTGGGTGTAGGCCCCGATGTCTTCGTGCGTTGCCCGCTCCGGGTTGGCTCGGCTGAGGGTGAGCTGCGGCGCAGGTTGCCCCTTAACCGCCACCGCCATGTGCTGCGCAAAATAGGTGGCCAGGGCCTGTTCGACTTCTGCCGGCAGCGGTGCGATGCCGGTGGACTTTGGCAAGCCGTTGGCCATGGCCAGAGCAAGATCAGTGTAGGGCACGGTTAGGGTCAGCGACAGGCGGGCGGGTTCGACCGAGATCACGATTTCTGTGCCGGGCAGCGGATGGGCGGCAAGCGGGGACGAAAGTGCCAGGCTTGCCAGTACGATCATGCTACCGCCCGTCGCTGCCCGCTGCAGCAAAGCCCGACGTGTCATCAGCCGCGGGGTGGGCGTCATCGGACCCATGTCTCTAGTCACGATTGCCGCCGTAGTCCGCCGACTTGTCCCGCCAGACGGAGTGCGGATGCACCCCCGGCAATGACCGTCCGGGCTGCATCGAGAACTCGATCCAGACCGAAGGGCCATCGATCCGGACATAGTCATTCTCGGCGGTGACGGTCGGCGTGCCGGTAAAGCCGATGTAGGTGTCGGCAATCTCGGCCTTGTACTTGGCCATGATCGTGTTGGCGTCGGCGTCCGTCACGTCGCGGACGTAAGTCTCGACGGCGGCAAGCACGAGGGCCTGCACCTCTGGCGTCACCTCGCCAAGATTGAGGCCCTTCGGGTCAGTGGGAATGGCATCGTCCTTCTGTGGCCCGGCGACGATGTCGGTATAGGTGCCCTCCAGCGTGGCCTTTGTCAGCTGGTCTGGCGTCAGGGCGGAAAGGGCGGAGG
Source organism: Paracoccaceae bacterium (assembly GCA_031374565.1). Taxonomy (GTDB): domain Bacteria; phylum Pseudomonadota; class Alphaproteobacteria; order Rhodobacterales; family Rhodobacteraceae; genus Tabrizicola. The sequence goes on from JANMGI010000653.1 coordinate 3,772, forward strand.
CGAAGGCGGCCTGTTCCTGCGCCATCGGCTGGTTTTCGCGACCGTTCATCGTGAAGGTCGTGAACGGTTCCACCCCCCGGAACGATGGCGTCGCGGCGACCATCTTGCCGTCGCGATAGGTGTTCGACAGGGCAAAGTGATGACCGCCGAAGTAAAGCTGCCAGGTGCCGGTCGCCGCCGGAGTGCCAAGGAAGGCGATGTGGTAGTTCGAGGAAGAGAACCCGGCCTCACCCGTTTCGGCAAGAAGGTAGTCGTCGGCGTTCAGGACCTGCTCAAGCTCGTCATAGCCTTCGTTTGCCGCAAGACTGGCGGCATCCTGGAGGATCGCCTTGATCAGCGCGCGCTGTTCGGGGCTGAAATCGCCAAGGGTTGGACCGACCCGTTCGGTAAAGCCCATCGGGGGAAAGTTGGACCAGAGCTTGGCCTCGGCCAGCGAATAAGGGCGCTGAAGTTCGGCCAGAAGTTCGGGGTCGAGGCCTGATTTCAGCATGTCCGCAAGGCAGACTATGCGGTCGTGCGTGGGCGCGGTGCCGCAGTCGGTTTCGGGCGGAACCGTCGCGCCAAGGTTGATGTTCTGGTCCAGGTAGCCTGCAAGCGACGCGCCACCGAACTGGCGGTAGCCAAGAAAGCCCCCTCCAAGAACCAGAACAGCGGCGGCGACGGCAATCAAGGGTTTGTTGGTCATTCGATCCGTTGTCCTTTTCTGCGTATGCAATGGCTGTATACGCTGGGCGCTTCGGATTCCGTCGCGTCATCCATTGGATTTTTGAATCATTCATCCAACCCCGGCAAAGCAAAAGGGCCGGAGGTTTCCCCCCAGCCCCAACTCTGCGATGACCGTTCGATCAGCCCTTTTCGCCCACGGCAGCTTCGGCGGCGGCGATCACGGCCTTGCGGGCGGCGATGCGGTCGCCCGTTGGCGGGCCTTCGAAGCGGCGGTTTTCCACCGCGAACCACAGCACGATGGCCAGCGCGATGAAGCCCAGCACGATCCACAGCACTTTGTCGTTCGGCGGCTGGATGGCGATGTAGAAGATCACCGCCATGCCAACGACCGAAAGCACGGTCACCAGCTTGTACACGCCTGCCGACATCGCCCAGGGGCCGGGGTTCGGCCATTTGGCTGTGCCGTAAGCAAACATGCCCGCGACCAAAGGCACCGTGAAGGACAGGAACAGGAACACAAGCGTGGAGTTCACGACGATCGTGTAGAGGTTGGTGCCGCCGATCGAGACATACTGTGCGGCGAAGACGTAAAGGATGCACAGAATGGTCGCAGTCCAGATCGCCGTGACCGGGGTGCGGAACTTGGGCGAGACCGAGGCAAGCGCCTTGGACCCGACAGGCATCCCGTCATCCCGCGAGAAGGCAAAGAGCATCCGGCTTGCCGAGGTGACAGTGGCCAACCCGCACAGAAGCTGCGTGATGAAGATGCCGATGTAGATCACCTTGGTCAGTGCGGCCGGCATGATCGTGTTCAAGGTGGCAAAGAACACGCCCCAGCCCTGGGCGGCACCCGCATCCATGTCCGGCACGGCCAGCATGATTGCACAGATCATGATCCAGCCGATCAAGGATGACCACAGAACCGCATTGACGATGCCGCGCGGCACCGAGGTGGCGGCGGCCTTGGTTTCCTCGGACGTGTGGGCCGAAGCATCGTAGCCGGTGATGGTGTAAACCGGCAGCAAGAGGCAGAGAAGGAACAGATAGCCCATGTTGTCGGACTGCGGAAAGACGTTGCCGCCCGCCTCACCCGAGTAGTTCTTGAAGGTCCAGAGCCGCGAGAAATCAAGGCTTGGCGCGTAATAAAGGCAGGCCAGCACAAGGACGGCGGTCGTGGCGAAGATGATGTAGCCCGAGATGTCGGTCAGGAAGGTCGTGGCCTTGATGCCGATGTGGTTGAAGATCGCCTGCACGATGGTGACCAGTGCTACGAAGCCGACAATTTGCGCCGGGGTCGAGCCGTCAAAACCGAAAGCGCCTGGAAAGGCCCCGGCAAAGAAGAACGCGGTGCCGATGTTGATGGCACCCAGAACGGTGATCAGGCCGAGAAGGTTCAGCCAGGCCGTGAGCCAGCCCCAGAACCGGCCCCCCAGGATCGAGGCCCAGTGGTAAAGCCCGCCCGCTGTCGGAAAGGCCGATGCGATCTGCGCCATTGCCAGCGCGAACATGCCTGACAGAAGGCAGCCGACGATCCAGCCGATGCCGGCCCCCGCGCCGCCGACAGACGAGATCGCCTGGGCGAACGAGTTGATGCCGCCGGAGAGGATGCAGATGATGGAAAACGAGATCGCGAAGTTCGAGAATTTCGACATGGAGCGTGACAGCTCCTGCGCATAGCCCATGCCGTGGAGGACCTTCATATCCTCGTTCTTGGCCTGGTCGTTGTAGTCATCGGAAGCCATGGAGTGTTCCCTTCGTACCGTTGTTGGACGATTTTTTTGTTGTTCGTTACGCATGGCCCACAGGATTTGGTGGGCCGATACGCAAGCAGGGAAGCGCGGATTTGATCATCAGGCAAGCTTTGAATGCGTTTCCTGACCTTTTGATCAGAAAATTTCCCGCCAGGCGTCGCTTTCTGGCGCGAAACGGTGCGGGAAGCGGCTGGCGGCGCGGGTTGGTTCGGCCTATTTCGGTCACGTGAGGGCAAGGGGGGGTGGCGCGTCGTGATCCTGCTGGAGCATGGGCCAAAGGGCGATCCGGCGCTGTTTCAGACGCCGCGTGAGGTGCTTGTCGCCCTGCGCCCCACCGATGTTGCGCGTACTTTTGCCCGGGCCGAGGCCGCGCGGAAGGCCGGGGCCTGGATCGCGGGCTATGTCGCCTATGAGGCGGGGTACGCGCTGGAGCCGAAGCTGGCGCACCGGATGCCGCGCCGTCGCGCCGGGCCGTTGGTGGCGCTGGGGGTGTTTGACAAACCGTCGGGGGCCGGGCCGGTTCTGGCGCGGGCCGCCGAAGAGGGCCGGGAAACCCGCATGACGGCTCCGCTGCCTTTGGTCGGCAGGCGGGCCTATGGCAACGCGGCCCGCAAGGTCTTTGACTACATAGCGGCGGGGGATTGCTATCAGGTCAACCTGACCTTTCCGATGACGGCGAAACTGGTCTCGGGGACGGCTCTGGGCCTTTACGGGGCGTTCCGGCGGACCGGGGCGGTGGGGCATGGGGCCTATGTCGATCTTGGGGTCGGTCCGGTGGTGGTGTCGCGCGCGCCGGAGTTGTTCTTCAAGGTCGAGGCCGGACGGATCGTCACCCGCCCGATGAAGGGCACGCGGCCAAGGGGCAGGGATGCGGCAGAGGACGCGGCCATAGTGGCCGAGCTTCTGGCGGCGGAAAAGGATCGGGCCGAAAACCTGATGATCGTTGACCTTCTGCGCAACGACATCAGCCGGTTATCGAAGGTTGGAACGGTGAAGGTGCCCGCGCTGTTCGCGATCGAGACTTACGGCACGGTGCACCAGATGACTTCGACCGTCGAAGGGGTTCTTGACGGACCGGCAACGCTTCCCGGTCTCATGGCGGCCCTCTTTCCCTGCGGCAGCGTGACCGGCGCGCCGAAGATCCGCGCGATGGAGATCATCCGCGAGGTCGAGCCCGCACCGCGCGGCGTCTATTGCGGTGCGGTCGGCTGGATGTCACCCGATGGGGACGCGGATTTCTCGGTTGCGATCCGGACATTGTCGGTCAGCGGGACGGACATCGTGATGAATGTGGGCGGCGGGCTGACGCATGGCTCGACCGCCGCTGGAGAATGGGAGGAAGCCTTGTGGAAAGCGCGCTTCGTGAAGGCGGCGGTAAGCCAGGGCTTAAGCTGATCGAGACGGTGCTTTGGGACGGGGCAACGGCTCCGCGCTGGGCGCTGCACGAGGCGCGGCTGCGGCGGTCTGCGGGGCTGTTGGGGTGGGGGTGTCCAGAGGTTGTGGTGACAGGTCCCGACCACCCGGCGCGGCTGCGGCTGACGCTGGACCGGGAGGGTCGGGTGGAGTGGACGGTGGCAGCATTACCCCCCGCCAAGATGGAATGGCGGGTCGGTCTGGCGGCTTTTCGGCTGCAGTCGGACGATCCGTGGCTTGGCGTCAAGTCCACCCGGCGCGAGGTCTATGACCGGGCTCGGGCGGCTCTGCCAGAGAGGCTCGACGAAGTGATCTTCCTGAACGAACGGGGCGAGGTCTGCGACGGGTCCATCACCTCGGTATTTTTCGACCGGGGGCAGGGGATGCGGACGCCACCGCTGTCGTGCGGACTGCTACCGGGGGTGCTGCGGGCCGAACTTGAGTGCCGCGAGGAGATCCTGCGCGCCGAGGACCTGCCTCGGGTGCGGCTTTGGGTCGGCAATGCGCTGCGGGGCCTGATCCCGGCAGTCTGGACGGGTTGAAACTG
>JANMGI010000659.1:0-2269 GCA_031374565.1 Paracoccaceae bacterium
GGGAGGCTTCCTGCTGGAGGGTGGAGGTCATGAAGGGCGGCCACGGATTGCGGGTCGCAGGTTTCGATTCGACCGCCAAAACGTTGAAATCGCGCGATTTTGCGGCCTGCACGGCCAGTTCGGCGGCGGTTGCTGTGGGAAGGTCGAACTTGGAAAGCTTCTTCGCCCCAAGCGTGACAAGGCCGGCCTCGAACTCTTGCCCCCGAGGCGTGCGGAAGATGGCTTTGACTGTCCAGTATTCCTGAGCCTTGAAGGCCTCGACTTCCATCTCTCGCTCGACGATCAGGCGGAGGCAGACCGATTGCACGCGGCCTGCGGACTTTGCGCCCGGCAGCTTGCGCCAGAGGACCGGGGAGAGGGTGAAGCCCACAAGATAGTCCAAGGCGCGGCGGGCAAGGTAGGCTTCCACCAGCGGCGTGTCGATGTCGCGGGGTTCTTTCATCGCCTTGGTCACGGCGTCCTTGGTGATCGCGTTGAAGGTGACGCGGGCGACTTTTTTGCCTTTCTTCAGAGAGCCTTGCAGGGCTTCCTTCAGGTGCCAGCTGATCGCCTCGCCTTCACGATCAGGGTCAGTGGCGAGGATCAGGGTGTCGTCGGTCTTCAGCGCCTCGGTGATCGCGCGGATGTGCTTTTTAGATTCGGGAGCGATCTCCCACAGCATGTTGAAGCCGTTCTCGGGGTCGACCGAGCCGTCCTTGGCCGGAAGGTCGCGGACGTGGCCGTAAGACGCAAGAACGACGAAGTCGGGGCCGAGATATTTGTTGATTGTCTTGGCCTTGGCGGGGGATTCAACGACGACGACTGGCATTTTTTCTGAAACTCCCGCAGGCGGCAAATGGCCGGGCAACATGTGGGTGTTGCGGCAGGCTTGTCAACCGGGGGGTAAGGCGAGGGGCTAGTGGGCGAAGGCCTGGACGGCGATGGGGCTAGTCTTGCGAAGCGGTAAATGGCACCGGGCGCAACGGTCGAAGGTGACGCCATGGGCGTGCCCCAAGCTTATGGGAACGCTGGATTTACTGTAAGGTTTTCAGGAAATTTCGGCGTCTTCCTTCCGTCTGTTATCCGTATGGATTCCATCCATACGCGCGTATGGCCCTGAAGGCGTTAACCATTATTGCGAATCATCCTGGCGCTGGCCGCGTGGGCAGATTGCCCACCCTACTCGACCCGCGAGAGCAGGCCGCCGGGCTGGCGTGCGATCCGACCGTCAAGCTCCAGCATCAGAAGTTCGGGGGCAAGCTGGGCGGAGGTGACGTTCAGGTCGCGCATCAGCTGGTCTTCGGCTAAGGGGCTGGGGCCGAGGCGGTTGAGGATCATGGAATGGAGGAGGGCCACCTCTTTCAGCGGGCGCTGCTGGCCCTCCGTGGGGCCGGGCAAAGGCGCAAGACGCACCTCAGGCTCGGGGCGCGTGGTTGTCGGCGAACCGAGCGCTTCAAGCACGTCACTGGTGCCGCGCACCAGGACTGCCCCGTCGCGGATCAGCATGTTGCAGCCCGAGGCGCGGGCGTCGAACGGGTGGCCGGGCACCGCCATGACATCGCGGCCATAGTCGAGTGCAGCGCGGGTGGTGATCAGGCTGCCGGATTTCGCGGCGGCTTCGACCACGATGACCGCGCGGGCCAGCCCGGCAACGATCCGGTTGCGCAAGGGGAAATGGCGAGCCTGGGGTTGAAGGCCGGGGGGATGTTCGCTGATCCGGCATCCGTTGGCGTCGATTGCAGCGGCGAGCGCCGTGTTTTCCGGCGGATAGATCACGTCGATGCCACCGGCCATCACGGCGATGGTGCGGCCGTCGGCTTCCAAAGCCGCCTCATGCGCGGCGGTGTCGATGCCACGGGCAAGGCCGGAGACAACGGTGAACCCGGCCTCGGACAGGCCAAGGGCAAGACGGCGGGCCATGCGGACACCAAGCGACGAGGCGTTGCGGGCACCGACCATCCCGATGGCAGGGCGGTTCAGAAGCGAGACATCGCCGAGCGCCCAGAGGATCGGCGGAGCATCGGGAATGTCGAGAAGGGCAGCGGGATACGCGTCTTCGCCGTGGACCAGAAGGCGCGCGCCAAGGGTGTGGCCCTGCTTCAGCTCGGCCTGGATGACGCCCATCGGGCAGATCTCATACTCTTCAACACCGGCGGCCTTGGCGATACCGGGCAAGGCTGCAAGGGCTGCGCGGGCTGTCCCGTGTTCGGCGATCAGCCGGTGAAAGGTTACAGCACCGACGCGGCGAGACCGGACAAGGCGAAGCCGGTCAAGACGATCATCTTTCGTC
>JANMGI010000663.1:0-8377 GCA_031374565.1 Paracoccaceae bacterium
GTTCCGACATCGACCCCGATCAGCATCTTACAGGTCCACCGTGTTCGGCAGGATCACCAGATCGCGCACCACAACGCCCTTTCTGCGGGTCAGCATGAAGACGACCGCCTCGGCCACCTCGATTGGCTGCATCAGGCTTCCGTTCGCCAGCGCCTCCTCCATCTTGGCGCGTGGCCAGTCGTCAAGCAAGGCAGTAACCACCGGGCCGGGCAACACCGCCCCCACGCGAATGCCGTGCGGGGCCAACTGCCGCCGGATGGTGTGGGCAAAAGCCTGCACCGCGAATTTCGACGCGGTGTAGATCGGCTCCCACACCACGGGCACGACACCGGCGATGGACGAGGTCAGCACGATGTCCCCCGACTTGCGGTCAATCATGTGGGGCAGGACGGCATGGATCGACCGGAAGACCGCGTTGATGTTCAGTTTCAGCATCCGGTCCCAGGCATCGGGGTCACCGTCCTGCACCGGGCCGCCGACATAGCCACCGGCATTGGCGTGGAAGATGTCCAGATGGCCGGTGAGGGCAAGGATGCGCGGAAGCATCCCCGACACCTGCGCGCCGTCCAGAAGGTCGACGACCAGCGGATAGGCGTCCGGCCCCAGTTCGTCGCACAAGGCTTGCAGCTTGTCCCCGGCGCGGTCGATCAGCACGACCTTTGCTCCTTCGGCCAGCAGGGCCCGCGCGCATTCAAGGCCGATCCCCGAGGCGGCCCCGGTCACGGCGGCAACTTTTCCGTTCAGTCTCATGGTGATCTCCTTACCCGCGACCATGGCTGACGCGCGACTGGCGGGCCAGACTGTCGACGATCACGGCGATGGCAAGGACGCCCCCGGTGATCATGTAGCGCAGGCTGGACGACAGGTTCAAAAGCGTCAGCCCGTTGGAAATCGCCTGGATCACGATGATCCCCAGCACTGCCGACCAGGCCGTCCCGCGCCCGCCAAAAAGGCTTGTTCCCCCGATCACCGCCGCCGCTATGGCATTCAGGTTCACGTCACCCGTTCCAGCCTGCTGGCTGGAGGAGGCGAGGCGCGAAGCCGAAAGGATGCCGCCCAAAGCCGCGAGGGTTGAACACAGCACGAAAGCTGACAGGTAGATGCGCCGCACATTGATGCCCGACCGCCGGGCGGCCTCCTTGTTCCCACCGACGGCGAACATCGACCGGCCCCATTGGGTGCGGGTCAGGCCATAGTTCAGGATGACCGCCAGAAAGACGAACAGCGCGAACATCACTGGCACGCCGCGCCCAAGATGCAGGTAGTAGACCGCCCCTTCCAGCGCCACGGTCAGCGCCGCCGCCTTCAGGACCAACCGACCCAGCGGCTGCGACGACAGCCCCGCAGCACTGCGCTGACGCATCACCGACAACCCGACCCAGACCATCACCGCGCCGGGAAGGAGGCCCAACAGATACGAGAGCCAGGCAGGCAAAATCCACAGCTGCCCGAAGCCCACAAGGGGCGAGGCGAAGGGCAGGTTGATCGACCCGGTCGGCCCGAGGATATAAAGCTGCAGCCCAAGAATCGCCAGCAGGCCCGACAGGGTCGACACGAAGCTTGGCATCCCCAGGCGATTGTAAAGCGTCGCATAAAGCGCCCCGATCAGCGCGCCTGTGGCCAGCGCTGCCAAGATCGCCAGCGGCAAGGACACGCCCGCGTTGACCCACAAAACCCCGATCATCGCCGAGGCAAGGCCGCTCATCGACCCGACCGACAGGTCGATCTCGCCCAGCATCAGCACGCAAACGATACCAAGGGAAATCACCCCAACAGTGGCACAATCGAACAGCAGGTTCACCAGATTGTTCGGCGCCAGAAACACCGGGTTCAGCGCGGAGAAGACGGTGGAGATCAGCACCAGCCCCACGATGACCGGCAGCATCCCCAGATCGCCCGAACGCAGACGGTCGGTGAACTCGCGCACTGCACCCATCAGGCTGTCGTCGTGCCGGACCCGCGCGTCGGCGCGGTCCAGTGTCGGCTTGTCATTCCCGCTCATGCCGATGCCCCTTCTGCTTCCGCCGCCAGCCGCCCCTGCCTGCGTGAGACGGAGTTTTCCGCAGCCCCGGTGATCGCCGCGACCAGATCCTGATGCGTGGTGTCGGCGGTGAAGACGCCGTTATTCTTGCCCAGACGCAGCACGACGATCCGGTCCGCGACAGCCCGGACGTCTTCCATGTTGTGGCTGATGATGATGACGCCAAGGCCCCGGTCGCGCACCCGTTCGATCAGGTTCAGAACCTCGGCGGTCTGGGCCACACCCAGGGCTGCGGTGGGTTCGTCCAGCATGATGATCCGGGGGTCCAAGAGCAGCGACCGCGCGATGGCAACGGTCTGCCGCTGCCCGCCAGACAGCGAGGCCACGGGTTCCCGCACCGAAGGTATCCGCGCGGCAAGCTCTTTCAGGAGGGTCCAGGCGCGGACTTCCATCTGCACCTCGTCCAGCCGCCACGGGGACACCTCATGCCCCAGGAACAGGTTCGCGACCACATCCAGGTTCTCGCACAGCGACAGGTCCTGAAACACCGTCGCGATCCCCATTTCCAGCGCCGTCGCCGGGCTGTCCAGCGCGACCTGCCGGCCCATGTATTCGATGTTCCCGGCGGTTGGCTGGTGCACGCCCGCCAGCACCTTGACCAGCGTGGACTTGCCCGCGCCGTTGTCGCCGACCAGCGCCACCACTTCGCCCGCATGGATGTCCAGCTCGATATCCGTCAGCGCCGAAACCGCGCCGAACTTCTTCGACACGCCCCGCAGCGACAGGATGCGTTCGCCCTTCGCGGGAAGTCGTTCCCGAACCTGCATGATCTTTCCCCCGATGTGGTGCCCGGCCCTCGAAGGGACCGGGCCTTGGTTGCAGGCTTACTGGGTGATGCCCAGCGCTTTGCAGCCTTCGGCATATTCGCCCGTGCAGACTTCCTCAGGCTTGTTGATGCCTTTGTCGAAGATTTCCGCCTTGATGTTCTCGGCCGTGACCACTGCGGGGACGAAAAGCTCTGACGGGGTATCATACAGCGTCGTCTTCGCTGCCGGGGTTTCGCCCTTCAGGAACATGACCGCGACATTCGCCGCCGCCGCCGCCACGATTTCCGAAGGTTTGGAGATCGTGTTGTACTGATCGCCCGAGATGATCAGCTGCAAGGCCGCGATGGTCGCGTCGTTGCCGGTGACCGGGGGAACCGGGTCCACGCCAGCCGCCTTAAAGGCCGCAATCGCGCCACCGCCGGTGCCATCGTTCGCCGCAACCACGCCGACGATTTCAGCGCCAAAGCGGGTGATCTGGCCTGCCGCCCACTGCTGGGCTTCCGGCGGCGCCCAGTCGGGCGTGTCGAACTCGGCCAGGGTCTTGTAGGGCGAGGCGTCCAGCGCCGCGTCGATCCCGTCGCGGATCAGCCCTGCGGCGGCATCGGTGGGCGAGCCGTTGATCTGCAACACGCCTGCGCCGTCCGGCACACCGCTGGCTTTCAGATGGTCAACCAGCGACTGCGCGATAGCCTGACCGATGCCCTTGTTGTCGAAAGACACATAGTAATCCGCCGGGGTGCCGGGGATCGGGCGGTCATAGGCGATGACCTTGACACCCTGCGACTGCGCCAGCGTCACCAGTGCTGCGGCAGCGGACGAATCCACCGGGTCCAGCACGATGACCTTTGCCCCCTGCGTCAGGACCGAGTTGAACTGCTGCTGTTGCAGCGCCACGTCGGCATTGGCGTTCTGGTAGATCACCGTGCAGTCGGCGCACAGTTTGGCCATTTCGGCCTGAAAGCCGGGATAGTCATGCTCTTCATAGCGGGTGGATGCCTGATCGGGCATCAGGAACGCCACGGTCGCGGCCTCTTGCGCAAAGCCTGCCCCGGCGATCATCGACAGGGCGGTGCCTGCCAAAAGGGTCATTTGGGTTTTGTTCATCGTCTCTCTCCCTTGAGGTGGTGTAAATCTCTCCCGATCGTCCAGGGACGGCGGGGGTCGTGCCCGGTTGCGCAAAGATGTGCCCGTCATCGGGCAACAGCTGGCCGCGCTGCGCACCGGAGGGGTCGGGCGCGGCCAGTCATTCAGGCTTGTCTTCAGGTCAGGCGGCCAGCGCGCGATTGTCCTCATGCAGCGCGCGGAACCGGCTGGGCGGCATTCCCTTTCGTCGCAGGAATTGACGGTTGAAGTTCGACAGGTTGTTGAAGCCCACCGCGTAGCAGATGTCGGTCACCGACAGCCCGGCGTCGTTCATCAGCATCTGGCAGGCCAGGTTGATCCGCAGCCGGCTGACATATTCCACGACACCCATGCCGGTGTGACGGCGAAAACTGCGCGAAAAGGCGGACGGCGTCATCCCCGCCGTTGCCGCAAGATCGGCCTCGCCGAAATCTTCGGTCAGGCTGGTGTTGATGAAGCTAAGCGCCTTGTTGACGCCTGCGGTCATGAACCCTGACGGGTCGGGCAGGTAGGCGTCCGACGCCAGACTGCGCGCTTGTCCATCGGCAGCAAGCTGGGCCAGAAGGTCAAGAAACAGGCTGGCGCGCATCGGCCCACGGGCTTGCACCAGTTCCGCCATGATCGGGGCGCAGCGGTCGGAGGCGGCATCCGAAAACACCACGCCCCGCCGACTTAGCTGGAAAAGCTCGGCAAAGCCGCCGGTGTCAGGGAACAGCTCGGCAATCCGTTGCAGCAAGTCTTCGGGAAACTGCACGACCCGACTGCGCAGCGGAACCCGAGTGCCCTCGGGCACATGCGAGATCCAGTTGTGCGGCAGGTTCGGCCCCGTCAGGACCAGATTTCCGGGACCGAACTCGCCGATGAAATCGCCGACATAGTAGTGACCCGTGGTCGCGTAGACCTGATGGATCTCCATTTCCGGGTGAAAATGCCAGCGGACAGTGTGGAACGGATAGCCATGTTCCCAGGCCTTGAAGGACTGGCCATGACCGATCTGGACGACTTCTAGGTCGGGTTTCATTGCAGTCTCCTCCCGGTCCGCATCTCCCATTGCGGTGGCGCGCAGGCTTTGTCTGCGCCGCCATGTCAGGAACGATGCCTGAAAGAATCGGGGGTGGCTACCACACGGGGAAAGGAAGACTGATACTTTTTTGTCATTCTGCATTGCAGAAAGTGAGGAATTTCATATGCCGCCACGCCAGGCGCACAGAGGCAGAAGCCGGATCAGCTTCGGGTGCTGACGTGACGCGCAGCGGCGCGTGAGGCGGCTTCACAGGCCTCACGCAATCCCAGGCCCTGAACAAGCGCCGCGCACAGCGCACCGATGAAGGCGTCCCCCGCGCCGTGGCTGGACACCGCCACCACCTTTTCCGCAGGCAAGGAGAAGGCCTGATCTTCCTGCGTGACCGCCGCCAGTCCTTTGCTGCCCGCCGTCACGATCACCGCTTCGAACCTGTCAGCCAGCCGCTGCGCCGCGTCGGCGGCGCTCGGCAGGCAGCACACCGGATCGGCTCCCATCATTTCCGCCTCGACCGAGTTGACCACCAGGATGTCGACCAGCGCCACCAGATCGGTCGACAGCGCCCGCGCCGGGGCCGCATTCAACAGCGTGCGAACCCCGCGCTGGCGGGCATGGCCTGCGGCGGCGATGTTCAACGCTTCGGGAACTTCGTTTTGCAGGATCAGCAAACCGACATCCTGCCACAGAGCATCAGCAGCCAGCGCCCCCGCATCCGCATGCAGATTTGCGCCCGAGACGATGGTGGCGGCATAGTCACCCGCCGCGTCAAGGATTGCCACACTCATCCCCGACCCCACACCGGGCAGGCTTGCGACAAACGCATCCTCCACCCCCCCGGCCTGCAAGGCGGCCCGCAGATAGCCGCCGAAATCATCCGCCCCGATGGCCCCGAACATCCGGCAGGCCGCCCCCGCTCGGGCCACTGCCACCGCCTGATTGCCGCCCTTGCCGCCGAACTTCGGATACCACCGGCTGCCCACCGCCGTTTCATCGCGGCGCGGCAGATGGTCGGCCTCGACCATGATGTCATAGTGCAGGCTGCCGACGACAAGAACGGTGGGACGGGTCACGGGGTTTCCTTACAGCTTTCGTTTCGCCTGTACGGCGCGCATTGTGCGGGCAAGGTTCTGATCCGCCCGCCCCCGGTCACGCTGCGCCACGGCGACGAAAAGGGCGTCCAGCAGGTTCAGCTGCGCGATCCGCGCCGTGGCGTTTTCGCCCAGAAGCGGGTTGTTCTGCGCGGTGGAACACAGGACGACATCGACGATCCGCGCCAAGGGGCTGTCGGCATAATTCGTTACCGCGATGGTGCGCGCACCGTTGCGGCGGGCAAGCTCTACCGCCTCGATCACCGCCGTTGTGCTGCCGGAATGCGAAAAGGCGATGGCCACGTCGTCCGGACCAAGCAGAGCCGCCGACATTACCATCATATGCGCGTCGTCGAAGACCGAGGTGCGGATGCCGATCCGCAGGAACTTGTGGCTGACATCGCGGGCGATCTGGGCCGAACCGCCAAGCCCGTAGAAATCCCGCTGCCGGGCGCGGTGCAGGTAGTCGGCGGCACGCTCGAACGCCTCAAGGTCCAGGATGGCGAACGTTTCCTCCAGCGCCTGCATCGCGGTGCGGAACACCTTCTGCACGATCTGGCCTGCGGTATCCTGCGGCCCGATCTCGGAATGCAGGGCGGCGGTGTCGGAATTGTAGTAATCCACCAGCCCCTGCCGGAAGTCGCGAAATCCTGCAAAGCCCAGCTTTTTGGCAACCTTGACCACCATCGCCTCGGACACGCCCGAGCCTTCGGCGACGGTGCGCAAGGGGGTGGCCTCGTCGATGTCCTTTCGCGCCAGAATGTCGGCAGCGACCTTGCCCTCCAGCGGCGTTAGGCTTGGCAGCCGCATCCTGATCTGTGCGCCCACCGCGCGCGCGTCGCCCATCTGTCACCCCTGCTTGCCGCTGGTCAGCTTGTTGATCAGCATGGCGACAATGATGATGATCCCGGTCGCAAGCAACTGGTAGAAGGCCTGCACGTTCATCAGCGTCAGCCCGTTGCGCAGGGTGCCAAGGATGATCGCGCCGATCAGCGTGCCGACGATGGACCCGCGCCCGCCCATCAGGCTGGCCCCGCCGATGGCGGCGGCGGCAATGGCGTCCAGCTCCCACAGCGTGCCAAGCGTGGGTTCCGCTGCCCCCAGCCGCCCGATCAGGATCATCGCGGCGACGGCGGCCATCAGGCCCGAGCTCATGTAGGCCGCAAGCTTGGTCAGCGTCACCGGCACCCCGGCAATGCGGGCGGCTTCGGGGTTGCCGCCGACGGCCATGAAGTATTCGCCGAGCGGGGTCTTGTTCAGGATGACCCAGGCCAAGGCAGCCAGGATCGCCACGGCAACCACCGGGTTGGGCACCCCCATCAGGGACCCGTTGGTCAGGGCGCGGAACCCGTCCGGCAGGCCAAAGATCGGGGTGCCACCGGTGTAAATCAGCGCCAGCGCGCGATACAAAGACAGGCCGCCCAGCGTGACGATGAACGGCTGCAATCCCCCCCAGGTGATCAGCGCGCCGTTCAGAAAGCCGCAGAAGGTCCCCACTGCCAGCGCCCCCAGGATCGCCAGCGGCACCGGCACACCCGCCACCAGCATCGCCGCACCCAGGACCGCCGACAGCGCCGCCACCGGCCCGACCGACAGGTCGATCCCGCCCGAAATGATCACCAGCGTCATCCCCAGCGCGATGCAGGCGTTGATCGCCGATTGCTGCAGGATGTTGAGGATGTTGGGCGCGGTCAGGAACGTATCCGACTGAAAGGCGAAGACTGCACCGATCAGGATCAGGCCCAGAAGCGTGCCCGCCTCGCGGAACCGGACGCGGGAGAGGAGGGGCGAGTGAAGTGGGTTGGTCATGGGTGGGCTTTCGAGAGGGGGGCTTTCACGAAGCAGGAATGGCGGCGCGGGCGATGTTCGCTTCGGTGATCTCGCCGCCGGGTAGTCCGGGGCCAAGCGTGGCGCTGATCCGGCCCTCACGCATGACCAGAACCCGGTCAGAGACACGGATCACTTCAGGCAGTTCGGAGGAGACGACGATCACCGCGCGGCCCTCGCGGGCCAGTCGTTCGATCAGGTTGTAAATCTCGGCCTTGGCACCGACGTCGATGCCTCGGGTGGGTTCGTCAAACAGGAAGATGCGGGTGTCGGCGGCCAGCCAGCGGCCGATGATCGCCTTTTGCTGGTTGCCGCCGGAAAAGCTGCCAATCGGGCGGCTGACATCCAGCGGGCGCAGGCCCACCTCGCGCATCAGCTCCTCCGACCGGGCCTTCAGCGCGGCTTTGCGGATCAGTCCGAAGCGCGAGAAGCGGCGCATCGCGGGCAGGCCGATGTTCGTCGTGACCGGACGGTGGCGGATGATGCCGTCGCGCTTGCGTTCCTCGGGCAC
>JANMGI010000680.1:0-2190 GCA_031374565.1 Paracoccaceae bacterium
GACGATCAGCACATCCGGTCGTGGGATCGGACCCCCGGGTTCGATGGCGTTGAACCCCCGGATCGCCGCCGCCACCTGAGCCGCGCAATCCTGGCCCTGCACCGCCACCGGCCAGATCAGCACATGTCGGGGAAAGCGGTCCCGCAGCCGGTGCAGAATATCCCGGATCACCGCCCCACTGGGCGACGTCACCACCCCGATGACCTTCGGTAGATAGGGGATCAACTGCTTCCGGCCTTGATCAAACAGACCCTCTGCCCCCAAGGCCGCCTTGCGCTTTTCCAGCATCGCCATCAGCGCGCCCGCGCCCGCCGGGGCCACGTCATCGACGATCAGCTGATACTTCGACTGGCCCGGAAAAGTGGTCATCCGCCCAGTCGCCACAACTTCCATCCCCTCCTCGGGACGGACCTGCATCTTGGCAACCTGCCCCTTCCAGCTGATCGCCGCTATCACGCTGCGATCATCCTTCAGATCGAAATACAGATGCCCCGAGGCTGGACGCGACACCCGCCCGACCTCGCCCCGCACCCGGACCAGCCCGAACTCCCCCTCGATCACCCGCTTCACCGCGCCGGACAGCTCCGACACGGTATATTCCGGCTGGTTGCCCTGCGGCGCAGGGGTGTCGTCGTCGATAAGGTCCATCAGTCGCCGCCTCCATCCGAATCCATCCCGTCAAGACCGCCGTTCTGTCCGGGCGGCGGGGGAGGACCGTGCTTGCGGCGATATAGGGCATAGCTGCCGAGGATCATCGCACCACCAAGCGCCGCCAGACCGAAGTGAAGGTCCCCCAGACCATAAGTTACCACGGCCAGCCCCAGAAGCTCCAGCAGCCGGACAGGCAGCAACGGGGGCGGGCGTTGATTTCCGCCGCCGGTCCGCTCCGATCCGATGCCAACTCCGAATTCCGGGTCCATGCTTGCCTCCCCGTCCGCCTGACCCTATGACGCCCGCAGACAAGTTCCAAGCGGGGGCGCGGCCATGAACATCCTCATCCTCGGCTCTGGCGGGCGCGAACATGCCCTTGCATGGGCCGTGAAGCAGAACCCCAAGACCGACCGGCTGATCGTGGCCCCCGGCAATGCAGGCATTGCCCAGCTTGCCGAATGCGCCGATATCGACATCCTTGACGGGGCCGCAGTGGTCACCTTCTGCGAGGAAAACGCCATCGACTTCGTCATCGTCGGCCCCGAGGCGCCCCTTGCCGCGGGTGTCGCCGACGCCTGCCGCGCCGCAGGCCTTCTGACCTTCGGCCCCTCGGCTGCCGCCGCGAAGCTTGAGTCGTCGAAAGCCTTCACCAAGGACATCTGCGACACCTGCAACGCCCCCACTGCCGCTTACGCCCGCTTCACCGAAGCCCCCCCCGCCCGCGCCTACATCGCGGCCAAAGGTGCCCCAATCGTCGTGAAAGCCGACGGCCTTGCCGCAGGCAAAGGCGTCATCGTCGCGATGACCGAAGCCGAAGCACTTGCCGCCATCGACGACATGTTCGCCGGCGACTTCGGTGCTGCGGGCGCGGAAGTGGTGATCGAAGAGTTCATGGCGGGCGAAGAAGCCAGCTTCTTCATCCTGACCGACGGCACCAACGCCCTTCCCATCGGCACCGCGCAGGACCACAAACGTGCCTTTGACGGCGACACCGGCCCGAACACCGGCGGCATGGGTGCCTATTCCCCCGCCCCTGTCCTGACAGACGCTATCCAGAGCCAAGTCATGGACCAGATCGTCCTGCCCACGATCCGCGAAATGGCCCGGCGCGGCACGCCCTATCAGGGCGTCCTCTACGCGGGCCTGATGATCGAGAACGGACAGGCCCGCCTTGTCGAATACAACGCCCGCTTCGGCGACCCCGAGGCGCAGGTCCTGATGCTGCGACTTGGCGCGCAAGCCCTGGACCTGCTGCTCGCCACAGCTGAAGGCCGCCTGAATGAGGCGCAGGTCAACTGGGCCGACGATCATGCCCTGACCGTTGTCATGGCCGCGAAAGGCTATCCCGGCACCTACCAGAAAGGCAGCGTGATCCGCGGCCTCTCCCGCCTGCCGGAGGACAGCCGCCATATGGCCTTTCACGCGGGCACGGCGGAAAAGGACGGCCAGATCATCGCGACCGGCGGCCGGGTCCTGGCGATCACCGCCCGCGGCGACACGCTGCTGGACGCCCGCAACCGCGCCTATGCGATGATCGAC
>JANMGI010000690.1:0-3701 GCA_031374565.1 Paracoccaceae bacterium
CAGGCGAACTGGGTCGCGGCAACGGTGATGGGTCGCATAAAGGGCCTCCGAACGGTGCTCGGCGATACCCTAAGGCTCGGGCGGGGCGGCTTGAAGCCCTATTCCACTGGCCGGCGTCGGCCACCTTTTGCCTGCCCCCGCAACGGCTGTCGGATGCAGCCGCTCGGATCGGTCCCGACCAACCACCCGCCTGCGCCGCAAAAGAAACGCCTTGCCCCAACTGCGATACGTGCCCACCATCGGCGCGTCTGCGTCGCAGGGAAAGCGCGCGCGCCAGTCCTTTGGCAGCATCAGTGCCAAAGCCTCTGCCCGGTCCAGCATCCAGACCAGCGGGATATTCGCCAAGGACCGTGCCGCCGCGAAGTCGCCGATCTGTCCGCCGATGTCAGCATGGGCGCCACGGAACCAGACCTGTTCCACGTTGCCCTCCCATCCCGGCGGACAGTCCCAGAGGACCGGGGCAAAAGCCTCGCGCGTCTCGTTCAGCGCCAGCGCGTGATAGCCGTGCCGAACCGAGGCTCCAAGGTGATGGCTGTGAAAGGCATGGCGGTCCTTGGCGAACATCCAGAACAGGGGCAGCCGCAGCCCCAAGGCCTTCACCGTGTCCCAGACCCCGACCATCTCCACCGGCGCTTCCACATGGCAGAACCGCCGGACAAAGGCCTGGCTCGCGGGGCTGTCGGCCGCGCGTTCATAGTGTCGCCAGGCCAGCCGGACCGCGCGTTCCGTCGCATGTTCGCGCTTCAGAAGCCCCACCCGGTCGATCACCCCGGCCAGCGACCGCACGGCGTAAGCCCCCCGCGAATAGCCGAACAGGAAGATCCGGTCGCCCTCACGATACCCGCTGGCAAGCCAGCCATAAGCACGCTGGATTTGCGGCGCGGTCCCCCGCCCATCCAGAAGGGCCACCCCGCGCAGCCAGCCCTCCCATTGCATCCCCGGCTCATAGTAAAGGCGGCGGTTGGCATGGTGACCCAGTTCCTGCAACAGCCGGAACAAGATTCCCGCATTGCCCTCCTGCCCCGGTTCCAGGCTCGACATCGTGCCGTCCAGGATGACCACATGATCCACCACCGCCCGCACCCGGCCCGGAACGGGCATCGGTGCAGGTTCCACTTCGGCCTCGACTGTGCGGCGGAAGAAGCTGCGAAGGCGGTCAAGCAGGCGCGTGGCGGCTCTCCTTCGGTAATGGCGCGGGACAGGGCATTTCGTCCACTATCGCGTCAAAGGGGTTAACGTTCCCTCACTCCCAAACGCTAAACGCCCGACGGGATTTGTCCAGCCGGGCGTCTTGAAGTCACAGGGATGTCAGGTAGTCAGAGCTTCAGGCCAAGCACTGTTGCCATTTGCAGCTCACCAAATCCGTTGAACCGGGTGTTGGTAACAGTGGAATAGGACCCCATCCCCTGCCAGATCACGAAGTCACCTTCGGCCAGGTCTCCCGGCAGCGGAATCTCCCCCGGAAGCCGATCGACCGAGTCGCAAGTCGGCCCGAAGACCGTACGCGGGAGGGGTTCACCCTTGCGCTTCTCGCCTTGCGACGTCAGCACTTCGATCCGGTCGATCACCCCGATCATCGGCAGTTCGGTCAGGGACCCGTAAACCCCGTCGTTCAGGAACACGTGCGTATCATCGCGCAGCGCCTTGACCCTTGCGGCCAGCGCGAAGGCATCGCCACACAGCGCCCGTCCCGGTTCGCAGACCAACGCGGGGCGATCCGCACCGAAGGCTTCGGTCGCGACGCGGTCGATCAGCTGGAACGTCTCTTCGATCTGCGGCACGATGGCGGTCATCCGGTGGTTCGGGAACCCCCCGCCCACGTTCAGCCGCGCAATCTTGACGCCCGCCGCAACTGTGATGTTTGCAGCCTCACGGATGTAGGCTTCCCACGCATGTGGATCGGTGCATTGCGTGCCGGGGTGGAACGTGATCGACGGGATGTAGCCCGCTGCGGCCACGGTCTTCAGAAGTTCAACCGCCAGCTCTACCGTCGCCCCGAACTTGGCGCCGAAGTTGTAGGCAGCCCCCGCGACCGGCAGCTTGAAACGGACACTGATCTCGGTGCCCTGCACGGGAACCATCTCGATCAGCTTGACCAGTTCAGACTGCGAATCAACGCTGTAGGACTTCACATTCTTTTCAACCGCAAAGGCGATCTCGGTCCGGGACCGGACGGGGTTGTTGTAATGGATCGCCGCATCGGGGGCCAAACGCCGGATCAGGTCAATCTCGAAGGGCGAGGCGCAGTCAAAACCGCGCACGCCCGCTGCCGCGAGGTTTTCCACCATCGCTTCGCCTGGGTTCGACTTCACGGCATAGGTCACCAGGCCCGGAAAGCCGTCGATGAACCGCCTTGCGGCAGCCTGAGCAGCCGAGGGCGCGAAGAACAGCACGGGGTTTTCCGGCTGCTGTTTTTTAAGGAAATCAGTGGGGTTGGACCAGATCGTTTTCGAGAGTCCCATCGGCTTATTTTCCTTTGCCAACAAGACGCTTCGCCCTTCCCCGTGCAGTTTGGGATCGGGCACCAGCGTGGTTTCAAGTGAACCAGGCCAGGTGCGTATGAGCCGCCCTTTTCCTGCAGTGAAGGATGACGCATATGAGTTACAAACTCACCGAACAAAACTATATAAATGTGCGGTTTCGTCGTTATAATGACGAAAAAGGACGGCAGATTGCATGGACGAGCTTGATCGCAACATCATTGGGCTGCTCTCCGCCGACGCGCGGGTTTCGGTGGCCACCTTGTCCCGCCGGTTGAAAGTGGCGCGGTCGACGATCCAGGCCCGGCTGGAGCGGTTGGAGACCTCTGGCGTGATCGCCGGCTACACCCTGAAACTCGGAGAGGCGGCGCGCGAGGGGCGGTTGCGGGCCTCCGTCCTTTTGACCATCGAACCCCGGTCGCAAGCTGCTGTTCTGGCCCGCCTGAAGTCGATTGCCGAGATCGAGAGGGTGTTCACGACCAGCGGGAGGTTCGACTTTCTGGTGCAGGTCGCCTGCCCAAACACTCAAGTGCTCGATTCGGTGCTGGACCAGATTGGTGCCATGACCGGCGTGCGGGCGTCGGAAAGCCTGATCCACCTGTCGACGAAGATCGACCGGGCGGTGTAGCGATTTTAGCCGGGGCAACGTGGGCGAATCGCCCACCCTACGAAACCGGCGCATCGTAGGATCGGCAATTTGCCCACGCGAAATCACCCACGCACCGCCGCGCCCTAGGGTGGGCAACCTGCCCACGCGGGCCCGCCCCTCAAACCCCCAACGCCCGGAACACATTCGGCAACTCTTCGGGTAAGTCCTCGGCAATCAGCCCCGGCCCGAAAGAGAGCGCACATTCCACATGCAGCCAGGCCCCGGTGCAGGCCGCGTCGAAAGGCGAAAACCCGCGCGCCAGAAGCCCGGTGATGAACCCCGCCAGCACGTCGCCTGACCCTGCGGTGGCGAGCCAGGGTGCGGCGCGGTCGTAGTGGGCGGAGTTGATGGCGCAGCGGCCCGATGGGTCGGCGATCACCGTGTCGGGGCCTTTGTAAAGGACCACGCACCCTGCCCGCTTGGCTGCCTCTCGCGTGGCGTCGACCTTGGAATAGGCGGGGCCTTTGGTGGCGGGGGCGGCCAGTTTCTCGGCGATGTCGGGGAAAAGGCGGGCGAATTCCCGGGCATGGGGGGTCAGGACGCAAGCCCCGTGCAGAGCGGCAAAGAGGTCG
>JANMGI010000728.1:0-1938 GCA_031374565.1 Paracoccaceae bacterium
GTTGACCTCGGCTACTGGTGGCTGCCTGCGCTGTTAGAATCCCCGCCCCGGAGTTGATCGGGGGCGTCCGGTCAGCCCAGGTGGCCCCGGATCATGTCCGGGGCGGGGTCACTTCTTCGCCCGCCACGTCCCCAGCCACGCGCCAAAGCGCCCGAAAGCCCCGCGCGCCTCTTTCTGTGCCGCTTCCACCCGCGCTCCGGCGGCGTCAAAGGTCTCGCCCACATCGGCCAGCGCCGGATCGACCATCCGCTCGCGGAACTGCAGCCACATCCTTCGGATCATGAAAATCACGAAGATCAGCACCACCAGAAGAATGATGTTGACCCAAGGAATGATCGTCACATCCGGCCCCTCCACAGGATAGATGTTGACCGCATTGGGAAATGCCGAGAACAACGGCATGCGCCAGCCGTAATGCGTGACCACCACCCATTGGGGGGCCGCGTTCGTCGAACGGAAGTTCGCCGCCTCTGCCTGCAAGGTGGCGCTGTCCCATTTGAAATACGGCGGCCAGAACCAGCCGGTATCCTCGTTGCGGTAGACCATCACACTGTTGTCGGCAAAGGCCGCGTCAATGAAGCGGATGTCGCGAGAGGTGCTGGTCTCGGCACCCGTTCCGGTGTCTTCGATCGAATAGAAGATCCAGTTTCCGCCGATCTGGGTGATCCGGTTCGACGTTTCAGAGATACGCACCACGTCATGCTGCGGCAGGGTGTAGTGCAGGAAGAGGCCGACGATCACCAGCGCCAGAATCCGCAGCCCCCACTTGATCTTGGTCCACATGGGTCAGCCCTTTCAGTGCCAGTTGATGAAGTAGATCGTCAGCAGAAAGCTGACGGTCGGCAGAACGTAGATAAGCCACAGCAAGCGCTTTTTCAGCCCCTTGTCGTAAGCCTGCATTCCAACGTCAATGAAGGCGGTCCGTTCCGCCACCGGCACGCCCTCACGCGCGGGGTCGGTGTCCCATTCTTTCTCCAGCTTCTCGCGCCGCACGGAACGGGAGTAAATGCCGGTGACGAAGTAGATCACCGTCAGGGCGACATACATCAGGAACGCAAGTCGCAGCCAACCCATCTACCGTCTCCCTCCCCAAGGGCCCGCAATCGGCGGACGCACCGGTTTCGGCCCCTCGGCCATTTGCGGGCGGTGCAACTCGTCCATCGACGGCTCCGGCCCGAACAGGGCCGTCCGCGCGCCTTCCCGGTCCACCTGATACTCCCGCGCCAGGAAATCCGCCACATAGGTCTTCTTGCGGTCCGACCACGTCGCGTACTGGGCGTAGAACAGCTCCTTGTGGGTGATGAACATCTGCCGTACGTCCATCGGCGCCAGCTCGGACAGCAGCATGTTCACCAGATCGCGCTCCGGCCCCGCCTTGCCGCGCAAAGTGTAGAAATACGCCGGATGCTCGGATGTGATCTTTGGCCAGCCACCCCCCGCCTCCACCCAGCGCAGCAGGTCCGCCAGCCCCAGAAACTCCGCCGGAAGGGCGGACCCAAGCTTATAGGCGATCTTGCGCAGTTCCGTCCGCCGCGCGTCGCCCAGCTCCAGGCCCAGCCGATCCGCCGCATCCACCAGAATGAAATCCATCTTCTGCCGCAAGATTGACGCCGCATCCGTGCCCCGCGCCTGCACGATGGGCTCCACCAGCCCGTTCCGCTCCAGCCAGTCCGCGATCTGGTTGCGCAACGTCAGGTCCATCACTTGCGCCACCGGGACGTCCCCCAGCGAGTGCCAATCCAGCGAAGAAATTACCGCCGGATACTTCACGCCCTGAAAGACGTAGACCCCGCCGAAAAAGCTGGTCCAGAAGTTCGCCTGCGCAAAACTCATTGCAGGCAGCGCAATCGGCACCCGCGTCACGTCGCCCGTCTTCTTCGCCAGCGTGATCATCTCGGCCACCAGCACATCATCGCGCCAGCCGTCGGGTTCAGCCCT
>JANMGI010000730.1:0-2364 GCA_031374565.1 Paracoccaceae bacterium
TGAACCTCGATGTAAAGCAGCGGCAGGTGGGCCGCGATGGTGCGCGCCGCACCAAGGACGACGCGGTCCTCGAAACCCTCGGTGTCGATCTTGATCAGGTCGCAGCGGCCCAGCTGAAGCCCGTCGACGGTGATCAGGGGAACAGAGTCCTGTGCCTGGGCGGCGGGGGCCTCGACCGATATGGTGGTCGCCCCGGCATTGTGGCGGGCGGTTGGATCAAGGACCGGCACAGCGCAGGTGCCGGGAATGTCGCCCACGGCGGCGCGCAGGCAATCAACATGGGTCAGCTGGTTCGCGGTCATGTTGGCGCACAGAAGCTGGAAGCAGTAGCGCTGGGGTTCAACCGCCGTGACCCGTCCCGTCGGCCCAACGGTCTGGGCCAGGGCAAGCGCGTGAACCCCGATATTCGCCCCAAGGTCAAGGACATGATCCCCCGGCCGGACGAAGGACAGGATACTGTCCACCTCATCCCCGGCAAATTCACCGTAAAGCCGAAGTGAGCGGCCGATCACCATATCGCCCGACAGGGTGAACATGCGGCCAAAACGGGTGTCGGCTGTGGGAAAGACCGGCAGGGCCTGAGCGGCTGGCAAGGGGTGGCGTCCTTTCGGAGTGTCGCGCGGAACGGGGTTTCGGAACCGGCCCCGACTTTGCTGATACAGTGTTGCGCGGGCGGCGTGAACGGGTGTCCGTGCGTTGTGGCATCGCTGCGTCAACTTCAGCCGCAGCGCGGGGTGCGGCGCGCTGATTTCTTGCGGGACGGCAGGTCGTCGCCTAAACCGAAGCACAGCCAGCGGGTCCTGTGGAAAGGACAGCGTCGGACTAGCACAACCAATGGACCCCACGTGTCAGGATCGGACCAGATCAAGCCCCTTCCGCAGGTGGACCCGCAAGCCCGCCGCGCAGAGCTGCTGGCCGCGCGGAAATCCGCAGCCCTTGCGGCCAGCGAGGGACTGTTCGAACGCTTGCAGGGGTCTGCCGCCGCCGAAGACATGCGCGCCGAACTTGGCGTCCAGCACGACCGGCTGACTGAGCTGGACCGGCGGCTGGGCCAGTTGCCGCAAGACATGGCGACCTACCGCGACACCTGCCGCCTGTTGGCCGAAACGCTGACCGGACTGGCCGACGCCGCCGACGAAGCGGGATTGGCAGAGATCAAGGCCGCCCTGAGGGCGTTGGGTGCGGGCGACTTCACCTTGGCGGATGCGGTTCTGGCAGTGGCGGTTGCAAAAGGGGCAGGTGATGCCGTCGAGGCCGCCCGTCTGGCTTTGGCGCAGGGGTTGATTGCCGAAGATGACCTGCGCTGGCAGGACGCTGCCCGGCACTACACGCTGGCGGCCCGGCTTGACCCGGACCTGATGGCGCTGCGCAAGGCCCGTGCGCTGGCCTGCCGGACCGGGGACCTGACGGCGGCGTTCCGGTTGGGCAAGGGTCTGATCGTGCTGGCCGAAACGGCGGGCAGCCCCGCAGACCGAGCCGCAGCACTGCGCGACCATGCCGAAACGCTGGAAGCGCAGGACCGCTGGGTCGAGGCCGAGGGTGTGTTGCGCAAGGCCCTGCAAGCGGACCGGGGGGCCAAGTCCGGCCCGCCGGACCCCGGACAGGCGGCGGCGCTGGCCCGGTTGTCGCGGGTGCTGGAAGCGCAGGACCGGCTTCCAGAGGCGGAGGTCGTGCTGCGCAAGGCGCTGGAGGTCAGTCGTCACAGCATCGGCGAGGCGCATCCCGGTTATGCCGCAAAGCTGGCGCAGCTGGCAGGCATTCTGACCGCGCAAGAGCGCGAGGTTGAGGCGGAGCCGCTTTTGCAAAAGGCCCTCGACATCGCCCGGCGCCTTGGCGCAGCGCCGCTTCCTGTGATCGTCGATTGTCTTAGCGGCCTTGCAGGGTTGGCCGAAGCGCAGGGTCGGCTGGCGGAGGCTGAAATCCTTCATCGTCAGGCGTTGGCGGTCGGCTCTGCCGGGGTCGGGGCGACGCATCCCGATCACGCGGCCCGGCTTTTCGCGCTGGCCGATGTGGTGCGGGCCCAGCGACGGCTGCCCGAGGCCGAAGCGCTCTTCCGGCAGGCGTTGCAGATCGACGGGGCAACCATCGGCGAGGGCCACCGCGACTATGGCATCGGGCTGAACAATCTGGCCAGCGTGGTCGAAGCACAGGGCCGGGTGGCCGAGGCGGAGCACCTTTATGCCGCAGCGCTGAATATCTTCCGCCAGACGCTGGGCGATCTTGATCCGGCGACGCTGAAGGTTGCGCGCAACTTCCGGGCGCTTCTGGCGGTGCATCTGCCGCAATCGCCACACCGCGCGTCGGTCGAGGCCTTGTGGCAAGCGGGGCAACAGGACATGCAGGGTCTGCCGGACAGGCTCTAGC